>NZ_BAAAXG010000001.1 GCF_039535475.1 Streptomyces showdoensis
GCCCGCCCTCCAGCAGACGCTCCCGCACAAGCCGTACAGCCCCTTCGTGCTGGTTCTCCTGCTGCCGCTCATCGCGAAGCTGCTGCTGTGGCTGCGTGCCTCGCCGCGGTTCAGTGCGCGGGGGACGGTGCTGAGGGGTGGCTCCCTCGGGGTGCTCTTCGGGCTGCTCTTCCTCATGTACTCCGGGTGGCACCTGTGGTCGCTGCCCGGCGTCGTCGTCGCCGTCCTCTTCTTCCACCCGTGGACTACCGGGCGACTGCGCGGGCTCCTCTTCCTCGGCAGCTCGCTCGGCGGCTTCCTGCTCGTCGCCGGGGTCCACCTGCGGGTGCTGCTGGGGGCGACCAGCACGCGGGACCAGTGGTGCTCCGGGTACACGCTCACCGAGCCCGCGTACATCGGGACCACTCCGCTCAGCAGCCGCGCCTGGGACGAGCCCGGCGAGTACCCGGGCTTCGGCGAGTTCTCCGGGCTGCACACGTACGCCGTGATCGTGCTGATCGGCCTCGGCTTCGCCGTCGCCCTCGGCCTGCGCAAGGCCGTCGTCGCCGCCCCGCTCGCCTGCTTCGGCAGCGCCTGGCTCATCCGCTTCTGGCTCGCCGGGCACATGGAGTCCGACCAGCAGGTGCAGCTGTTCCCGCGCACCATGATCCAGATCCAGGTGACCCTGACCGCCCTCACCGTGCTCGCCTGCGTGCTCGCCGCGCAGCGGCTCGTGCCGCTTCTCAAGCGGCTGCGCGCGCCGGAGAACGGGCGCCGCAGGAACGCTTCACCGCCGTCGGCGTGCTGCTGGCCATGGCGCTCGCGGGCGGCATGATCGGGTCCTTCTTCAGCAACCAGTACCTGCCGACCCGCCCGGCGAGAAGCTCGCCGGCACCCTCGCCTGGCAGGCCCACCAGTTCCGCAAACCGGACGGCACCTGCCCACACGTACGCGGACAAGGGGAGGTGCAGGCCCTTCCCCGCGCGCACCGTCGCCGAGGACTTCCCCGAGGTGGACCGCATGGTGTGTCGAGTACCCGTGGCGCAAGGCGACCAAGGAGGGCTGGATCGTCCTCGACCTCATGACCCGGCCGTAACGAGCCCGTGCACGGCCGGCGGCGGGACGCCGAGGTGTGCGTCAGGTCGTCACGCTCGTCCGTCGTGACGGGCCGTGGGTTTCGCATTCCGACCCGGTCTCTGACTCTCCAGCACCCCCAGCACGATGACACCCGCCACGGCATCGGCAGCCCGGCCCCGTACCGGCCGCAGGACACCGATCCCGGTGAGGCGGTGGGCATAGAGAACGCTTATGAGCCCATAGCGCGGCGCCCTCTAGCTGTCGTCGTCCGTGCGGGCGACGGTGGAGTCGTCTCCCGTGAATCTCCCGGCATTCGTAAGAACCGTTTCTCGGAATGCTCGTCGGACCGAGTACTGGCTCCGCACGCAGATTTCCCGGGCGCCGTTCGCCGTACCGCCGGGTGCGCACCGTGAGTCCCGAAACAGCGACTCTCCCCCAGGGCCCGTCCCCATGACAGGTTCCTCTGACCTACCGAATCCGAGTCTCATCGTGAAGAAACCCCTCCTGGCGGCCCGCCATTCCGCTCTGCTCGTGGCCGTGGCCCTCACCGTTCTCGGCGCAACGCTCATCTGGTGGCACTCTCCACGATGGTGGCTGCTCGCCGCGCCTGCGCTGTGTGCGACCGCTCTCGGGACGTACGACGTGTTCCAGCGTCGGCACGCGATCTTGCGCAACTATCCGCTGCTCGGTCGAGCCCGCTTCCTCCTGGAGCGCATCCGGCCGGAGATCCAGCAGTACTTCATCGAGCGCGACTTCGACGGCCGCCCCTATGACCGGGACGTGCGCGACGCGGTGTACCAGCGCGCCAAGGGCCTGGAGGCGAAGCTGGCCTTCGGCACCGACCGGGACGTGTACGGCGACGGCCACGAGTTCCTCGTGCCGTCCATGGCGCCCCGGAAGGTTTCCGCGACGCCGCCCACCGTCCGTGTCGGCGGACCGCACTGCCCCCAGCCTTACGACATGCCGCTGCTCAACATATCGGCCATGAGCTTCGGCTCCTTGTCCTCCAACGCCGTACTCGCGCTGAACAAGGGGGCCCGGCGGGGCGGGTTCGCCCATGACACGGGCGAGGGAGGCATCTCCGAATACCATCTGCGCCACGGCGGGGACCTGATATGGGAGATCGGCACCGGCTACTTCGGCTGCCGGACCCCCGAGGGAGACTTCGATCCCGTGGCCTTCGCGGCCAACGCGGCGCTTCCCAGCGTCAAGGCCGTTCTGCTCAAGCTCTCCCAGGGAGCCAAACCCGGCATCGGCGGCATGCTGCCCGGCAGCAAGGTCGACGCGGAGATCGCCGGCATCCGCGGTGTCCGCCAGGGCCGGACCGTCCTGTCACCGCCGCACCACCGCCAGTGTTCGACTCCGCGCGCGCTGGTCAGGTTCGTCGCCCGGCTGCGCGAGCTGGCCGACGGCAAACCCGTCGGCATCAAGTTCTGCGTGGGCGACCGCGTACAGGTCCTGGCGCTGTGCAAGGCGATGCTCGCCGAAGGCGTGAGCCCCGACTTCATCGTCGTGGACGGCGCCGAGGGCGGCACCGGCGCCGCCCCATTGGAATTCGCCGACCACGTAGGGATGCCGCTCACCGAAGGGCTGATGACCGTACACAACGCGCTGGTCGGCGTCGGCCTGCGCGACTGGGTACGCGTCGGTGCGAGCGGCAAGATCGCGACGGGCGCGGACATCGTCCGCCGCCTCGCGCAGGGCGCGGACTTCACCAACGCGGCCCGTTCCATGATGTTCGCCCTCGGCTGCATCCAGGCACAGGCCTGCCACACCAACGCCTGCCCGGTAGGCGTCGCCACCCAGGACCCCCGACGGACCCGCGCGCTGGATGTCGACGACAAGGCCGAACGCGTCCGCCGCTACCAGGCCGCCACCGTACACAGCGCCCAGCAGCTCATCGCGTCGATGGGACTCACCGACCCCTGGCAGCTGCGCCCGCGGATGCTCCACCGGCGCGTCGGCCCGGGCGGAGAGATCCGATCGTACGCCGAGCTCTACGAGTGGCTCGAGGACAAGCAGCTCTTGAACGGGCCTCCGTGGTCCTGGCAGGCCGACTGGGACGCCGCCAACCCCGATCTCTTCACGTAGCGGACGGGAAGGGCGTGGCCCACGGCAGATGACCGCCGCCCAGCGCGTAGCGACCGGCAGGCGGTGGCCCGCGGCAGGGGACCGCCGCCCGCCGGCTCCTCTACGAGAAGCGGTGGGCGGCGGTCACGTGCCGTGGGCCGTCACTTCCTGCTCGACCAGGGTGGTCAGCCGCTCCGGGGACAGGGATTCCGGGTCTTTCAGGAGGTCATGGCCTTTGAAGAGGAGGGCCGGTGTGCCCTGGATTTCGTCCTGCTGGTCGAATGCCCTCTGAACCTCGGCGACCCAGGTGTCATGGGTTCCCTCCCGGACCGCGGCGGTGAACCTCTCGCCGCTGAGCCCCACCTTCTGCGCGAGCTTGAGGAGCAGGTCCTTGTCGCCGAAGGTGTCGACGTCTTCGGCGACGGGAGGATGCGCGTACAGCACATCGTGGTAGGCGCGGAACCGTCCCGCGTCCTGGGCGGCGGCCAGGGCGTTGGCCGCGCGCCTGGAACCCTCGCCCGGCACTATGCGGTCGACGAAGGACAGGATGTGGTAATCGACACGGAGCTTGCCCGCGTCCTCCAACCTGTTGATCGTCTCGTGGAGCGTGCGTTCGATCCGCGCGCATCCCGGGCAGCGAAGGTCCTCGTAGATCGTCATGACCGCGGGGGCGTCGGCCCGGCCCACGGAGATGACGAGGCCGGCCTGGTCGGTCACTCCCGCGGGAGTGACGACGGGCCGGTCGTCGGACGCGCGGTTCGCCCGCACCATGACGGTGAGTACGACGTTGCCGGCCAGCGCCAGGGCGATGCCACCGGTGATGGCGGCGCGTCGGACGCGCCGCTTGCGGATTTCGTCGCGGCGGCGTTCGTGGCGCATACGCTCACGTGCGTCGCGCGGCCGGAGGGGTGCGGGGCGGAAGGGCATGGGTACCTCTCACGTACGGCTTGCTGGGGGCACGGAACGCTGTGCGTGCCCGCGGTTGCGAGGTCCGGGTCAGGCGACCACGTTGTCGAGGGCGTACCGGCTCCGTGGCCGGCACATGAGCCACACGCCCGGACAGATCAGGGCGAGATCCCGGAGGATCTCCTTGCTGTACTGGGTGTCGGCGGGGTCGATTTCACCGCCGCCGCCGAAGCACCCGCAGTCGATCGCCAAGCCGCGTTGCCTGGCATGGACGACGGCGCCGGCGAACACCACCAGGAGGACGGTGGACAGCAGGGCGGCGAAACGGACGCGTAGGCCCAGCAGCAGAAGCATCGCGATGCCGAGCTCCAGCACCGGCAGGCCATGACCGACCGGGGTCACCCAGGACTCGGGCAGTACCCGGTACGCGCGGACCGCCTGGACGGACTGCTCCGGCTGCTGGACCTTCGCCCAACCGGCCCAGCACCACACGACGGCCAGCACGAGCCGGGCCGCACCTGCCGTCAGGCAGCGGCCCCCTCCGTCTTCGCTCGTGCCTTCCGGGCCCGGTGGGCGCCCAGTGGTCGACGTTCCCATCTCTCGTCCCTCGTCATTTCTCTCGGCTGGACAGGGCCCCCGGCGATCCCGGGGAGCGGGACCGCCGCGAGCACGGGTACCGGCAGGCTCGTACGCCGCGCGTGCGCGGGATCGACGCGGGCTGCCGTGCCCTCGAACGCGGGCGGTGAGTGCGCCGCTGGCTGCGGCGCGGACGCCTTCCGCCATGACCCGGCGACCACACCTGCGGCAGAACACGCCGGCCTGTGTCCAGCCGGCGACAGCGGCCATGAGGCACGTTCCGGCGAAGTCCCGCGCCCGACCCGCCGCGATGTGACAGGTCGTCGCAGACGACGGTCCCGCAGCCGCCCCCTCGCAGCGGCCACCGTCACGCGGCCCCAGCACCGCCGGCCCCGTGCGGAAAGACACGCTGCCCGGGGAGCGGCTGTCAGCGGACGCTCCCGCTTCCCTGCATCTCAGCCCAGTTCGCCGCGCGACGGCAGGGGATGTGGGGAGATGGGTCCATAAACCGAACTTATGGCGCCTGCTGCGGCGCGTCGGGGCACGTCTCCGGGAGCGCGAGTGCGGCATGGAGGATTCCGTCGGGCAGCCGCACCTCCTTGCCGCCGAGCGCGCCTGAGAAACGGCGAGCCGCAGCCCTCGCGGGTCCGTGCCCGGACGCGCGCCATCGCTGTCCCGGCCGACTGCCTGTTCCTGACCGAGCGGCACTCGCCGACGGCGACCGGCACCACGTGCCCCGGCTTCTGCCGCTGCTCCAGGCTGTCCCGTCGAGCCGGAGTCCGCGCGGGCGTCCCCGCCGCACGCCCCGGCGCCTGTATGCCGACCGGGGCTGCGACTTCGACACGTACCGTCGCCTGCTGTGGTAGCGGGACGTCAAGCCGTTGATCGCACCGATGGTGTAGCTGACTCCCGGGCCGGCCGAGGGCGCACCGGATGGTTCGAGGTACTCCCGCGCGGCGAAAGTGGGTCCATGAACACGCACAAAGTCCTGCTCGCCGCCCTGCTCGTCCCGCTCGGTGCCACCCTGGCCTTCGCCCCGGCCGGCTCCGCCGCCACCCCGCCCGCCCCGGCCGCCGTATCGGCCTTCGCCGCCTCCTCCGCATCTGCCAGTCTGAACGGGGCCCCGGCCACCGCGTTCCGTTCACCCGAGGCGGCCCTGGGCCGGGTGGCTCACCCGCTGCGGACCACCGAGCCCGGCGGTCCTCTGGCCGACCTGCGCCCGTTCGGTCGGATGGTCGGCGACGCCCGGGTGGTGGGCCTGGGCGAGGCTTCCCACAGCTCGCACGAGTTTTTCACCGTCAAGCACCGGGTCTTGCGGTACCTGGTGGAGGAGAAGGGCTTCCGGGCCTTCGCCCTCGAAGCGCCGTGGAGCACCGGACTGCGGCTCGACGCCTACCTCGTGCGCGGTGAGGGTGACTTGAAGCAGATCATGGACGAGGAGTTCCAGGGCACTTACCGGTGGTGGAACAACGCCGAGTACCGCGACCTGCTCCAGTGGATGCGCGCGTACAACGTCAAGCACCCCAACGACCCGGTCCGCTTCGTCGGCGACGACGGCGGTTTCGCCGGTGCGGAGTTGTACGACAAGGTGAGCGCCTACGCGGCCGCGGCCCGCCCCGAACTCGCCCCGCAGCTCACTGAGCTGTACCGGGGCCTGCGGCCCGCCACCGATGCCGAGACGTACGTCAGCGACTATCTGTCGAAGCCCATGGCCGAACGCAAGGAGCTCGCCGAGCGGACCGGCCGGGCGGTGGACCTGCTGAAGCAGCGCTCCGGCACGGGCCCCGACGCCGACGCGCACGCCTGGGCTGTCCAGCACGCCACCGCGATCCACCAGATGACCACGCTGTTCGCCTTCGACTGGGACGACCCCCGGGCCGTCCCCGACATCATGCTCTACCGCGACCGGATCATGGCGCAGAACGTCGCCTGGTGGCAGCGGCAGACCGGAGACAAGATCGTGCTCGCCGCCCACAACGGTCACATCTCCCTCAAGACCTACATCCCCGGCGCCTACCCGAGGGTCCAAGGCGACTTCCTGCGCGAGCGGCTGGGCAGCGGCTACCTGAGTGTCGGCCTCACCTTCGACCACGGCTCGTTCAACGCCTTCGGCGCAGACGGCGCCGTCCACCGCTTCACCGTCGGACCGGCCGCACCCGGCACCATCGAGCACACCCTGGACCGGGTGCGGTACCACGACTCCGTAGTGGACCTGCGAAACGCCCCCGCGGCGGCCCGCGCCTGGCTCGCCGCACCGCACACCGTCAAGAACATCGGCGCCACCTACCCCGGGATCGCCGACGCCCCGCAGATCCGACTCTCGGAGTCGTACGACGTCGTGATCCACCTCCAGCGGGTGGAGGCGGCCCACATGCTCAAGTAACACCGGACCCGCGCGGCGCGGCGGCAGCCCGGGGGGCGGCCGGACCAACGTCCCGCCCCGCCGCCGCGCCCACGCTACTCCCCCCGCCCTTGCCGCCCGCCCTTCCAGCCCACCGGCTCGTGGCCGCGAAGGGGGAGTGCGCACCCGTACCCCGACGGGCGATGTTCCGGCCCGCAGCGTCGACACGCGGCCACGGGGCACCGAGTCGACGCACCCCCGTTCCTCTTGACCAAATGCATAGAGGCGCCAACGCCCGCCCAAAACGCCACCCAGATATCCGCCTCCTGCGGCAGCCACCGCCAGATCATCTCTTTCGAATGGAGTGCCTGATGGTGGGCACACGTCTCAAGCGCGACATCACGTCCTGCAACGGATACCCGCCAAGGAGTCATGCATGAGCCACAACATGTGGAGCTACGTTCCCACCGCTGGTCACGGCCCGGACGATGACCTCACGGGGTACAGCGTCGAAGCCGCCGACGGACGCATCGGCAAGGTCGACAAGTATTCCGCTGAGATCGGCAACCAGTACGTCGTCGTCGACACCGGTGTATGGATATTCGGCAAGGAAGTTCTCCTGCCCGCCAGCACCGTGACGGCCATCGACAACGAGGAGCGGCGGATCCTGGTCTCGCTCACCAAGGAGCAGATCAGGAACTCGCCGGAGTTCGACAAGGACAAGCACCTGGGCGACCCCGCCTATCGCGACCAGCTCGGCGGCTACTACGGTTCGGGCCACTGAGCCCGCTCAGATGGCCGGTCGGCGATCTGGCCACGGTGTTCGGCGACATCGACGGGCGAACGGTTCTGGCAGCGGTCGGCCGAGGTCGGATGCGTGGAAGTGCGCCCCGAGATGGCGTCGCGGCGGTGGGCGGAGGGCGACCGGGCGGGTGCGGAACGCTTCGCTCGGCGGGCCGCCGATGCGGGGGTGCCCTCCGCGCTGAGGGAGGTGGGCGCCCTGTGCTGGGGCGTACGGTGACGACGGGGCCGCGCAACGCATGTTCCCGCACGCCGCTGACGCCGGTGACGGGGAGGTCCCGCCTCGTCTGATGCTGCTGCGTGAGGAGGGCTGGGATGCGGCCGGCCGGTGCCATCCGACTCGCCCAGTACGCGGCTGAGACCGGGGACCGTTCCCGCTAGAGGGGGCCGGCCACGCATCGTGACACGCCGTGGAACGCGAACGGCGCTGAACCGTTGTGGCAGCGCATCGCCGATGCCGGAGACGCGTCCGCCCTGGTGGCGCTGGGACCGCTACACGGTCCGCGTCTCCGCGCGCTGATCGCATGGTGCGGCGAGCGGCCCCGCTCCCGGCCGGGTTCGCCGGGAGCGGGGCCGTCCCTGGACACGGGATCCGCGTCAGGAGGGAGGCGCCGGCGGGGTCAGAACTGGAGCGACCAGGCGTTGATGTAGCCGGTGTCGTTGGTCCAGTTGTCGGTGGCGCGCAGCTTCCAGGTGCCGTTGGCGGACTCGCCGGAGGCGTTGACGGTGAAGGTGCCCTGGATGTTGTCGGCGCTGTCGTTGGAGTCGTAGTCCTTGAGGAGGAAGGCGGTGCCGTCGGGGGCGACCAGCTCCAGCCGCACGTCGCCGCGGTAGGTGTGGCGGACGTCGACGGCGACGGCGAGGTTCGAGGGGGCGTTGCCGGTGACGCCGGTGACCGTGAGGGGCGAGTCGACGGTGGCGTTGTCGCGGATCTGGTAGTCGTCGGTGTTCTCGAACTTCTTGCCGGTGGGCGGCGGGGTGGTGCCGCCGGTGCCGGTGTACAGCAGCTTGTTGGGAGAGCCGGTGCGGGCGTCGGTGACCTTGTCGGACGTGGCGTCGGCGACCAGCTTGTCGCGGACCTGGGCCGGGGTCCAGGTCGGGTTGGCGGCGAGGATCAGGGCCGCCGCGCCCGCGACGTGGGGAGACGCCATGGAGGTGCCGCTCATCGTCTGGGAGCCGGTGTCACCGGAGTTGGAGGTGGAGACGATGCTGTCGCCGGGGGCGAAGACGTCCAGGCAGGAGCCGTAGTTGGAGCCCTGGCCGTTGGACCAGCCGGTGGCCCGGGCGTCACGGCTGTTGGTGGCGCCGACGGTGATGGCCGCCGGGGTGGAGGACGGGGAGTAGGAACACGAGTCGGCGTTGTTGTTGCCGGCCGCGACGACCCAGGTGACGCCGGAGGCTATGGAGGCGGCGACGGCGTCGTTCACCGACTGGGTCTTCCCGCCGCCGATGCTCATGTTGGCCACGGCCGGCTTGACCGCGTTCTTGGTGACCCAGTCGATGCCCGCGAGGACCGGGGCCCACGTGTCGCCCGAGGTGCCCTGGCAGTTCAGTACGCGGACGCCGACCAGCTTGACGCCCTTGGCCACGCCGTAGGACGCGCCTCCGACGGTGCCCGCGACGTGGGTGCCGTGCCCCTGACAGTCGGAGGCGTTGGCGTCGTTGTCGATGAAGTCGTAGCCGCTGACCGCGCGGTTGCCGAAGTCGCGGTGGCTCATGCGGATGCCGGTGTCGACGATGTACGCGTTCACGTTGGAGGCGGTGGTCCCGTAGGTGTAGCTCTTGTCCACGGGGAGGTCGCGCTGGTCGACGCGGTCCAGGCCCCACGAGGGCGGCGAGGGCTGGGTGTCGACGGCGTACGCCACGCCGTCGGCCTCCACGCGGGCCACCGTGGGGTCGGCGGCCAGTTCCCGGGCCTCGCTCTCCGCCATCCGGACGGCGAAGCCGCGCAGGGCGGTGGTGTAGGTGAAACGCAGGCTGCCCGCGTGCCGTTTGGTCAGGGCACGTGCGGCGGCGGGCACGTCGGCCGGGGCGACCGAGCCCTTGAAGGTGACGATGTAGGAGCCTTCGACCGCGCCGGGCCGGTCGGCGCCGACGATGCGGCCTTCCCCGCCGCCCGGCGGTGCGGGTGCGGCGCCGGCCGCGGCGGTCGCGGAGGCTGCGGCGAGCAGGGCGGCGCTGGTACTGATGGCGAGCAGGCGCCGGAGGGCGCGAGCGTCGAACTCCATGAGTGCTTCCTTCGTGGGAGGTGTCCGGACCCGGTGGGAGGTCCGGAGGGCGGCATCCGTCGCACCGGTGTCTCCGGGCGCGCTCCGTCAGGGGTGGGGAGGGCGCGCCCGGAGGGGCCGCCGGTCGTCCGGGACGTCGATCCGGGTCGGGATCGTGACGGCCCGTCGGCCGAGTGCGGTCGTACGGGCGCCCCTGATGGCGGCGCCCGAGACGACGGGACGGGGTGGCGTGGCGTACGGAGCGGGCTCCGCGGCGCACGGATCCGGTCACGCCGTACGGCTGCGTGGGGTGCTGCCTCCCCGTGGCTCCCTCGGCTGGGGACCGTGGTGGACGGGACGGCGCGACCGGACCGCCCAGAGCTTCGGTCACCTGGGAGGAGGCCAGCAATCCGTAGCGCTACCCAAAGAGTGGGGCGGGTCGCCGAGGCTCTGTCGTCCGGGCGAGGCCGTGCCGGGCCCGGGGAATTCCCTGGGTAGTCGCCCCCTATTGCGACGGCGGCGCTGGTACGGGTAGACCACCTGCCGGTGGGCCCATCTGCCCCGACGGACACGGCGGCGTCGCTCGCGCGGCCGCGCGCGGAGTCCGGTCCGCGGGTGCGTCCACGACGTTCGACGGAGCTACCGGGCGCGTGGCCGGGGAAGGGCGGAGCCGTGGAGAGAGGTCCGTTCGAGGCGCGTGGCGGCGGAGTGCGGGCTGAGGGCGCCGGGTTCGTCGGCCGGGCCGAGGAGGCGCGGCGGCTGCGGGCGGCCCTGTGCGCGGGGCGCGGCGTCGTCGTCGTCCGGGGGGAGGCAGGGGCGGGGACCTCGCGTCTGGTGGACGAGGTGCTCGACGGGGCGGAGTTCGCCGCGTGGACGCAGCTGCGGGGGACGTGCCCGGACGGTCCCGACCCGGCACCCCTGGAGGGCGTCGCCTCGGCCCTGGCCCGACTCCCCCACCATCAGGGCCTGGCCGACCGGTTGCCGCCGGTCGCCGGAGTCCTGGGGCTCGTCGTGCCCGAGCTGGCCGACCGGCTGCCGCACCCGCCGACGGCGGCCGCCGACCCGGGGACACGACGCGGACTGGTGCCCCGTGCCGTGGGCGCGCTGCTCGCCTCGCTCGGTGACACCGTGCTGGTCCTGGAGCGGATCCACCTCGCCGACCCCGCGACCCTCCGGCTCCTCGACCGCCTGGCGGACGCGATGCCCACCGGACTGCGGTTGGTCGTCACCGAGGACGCCGCCCCCGGGTTGCCGGTCCTCGGCGTCCGCGTCCCGGCGGGAGGGCGATGCGAGGAGATCCGCGTACGGCCCTGGACGGCGGAGCAGACCGAACGGTTCGTCCGCCTGTGGGCAGCGGGGCACCCGCGGATTGGACCGGACGAACTACCGGAACTGGCAGACCTCGTCCACGGGCTGTCCGGCGGGCTGCCCGGAGCCGCCGACGCGCTTCTCGACGACGCCGGAGAGCTGCTGTCGGCCGGCGGGGCGGACGGCGCCCGGGGGCTCGCGGTGCTCACCGCCGTACGGGAGGCGGGGGTGCCCGGGCGTGTGGTCAGGGAGTTCGCCCGGCGGTGCGCCCCCCTCACGGCGGACGCCCGGCGGATCGTCGAAGCGGCCGCGGTCCTCGACCGGCCGGCTCCCCTCGACGTCCTCGCCGAGGTGGCGGAGTGCCCGCCCGATCTGGCCGGAGCGGCGGTCGAGGCGTGCGTGCGCCGGTCCGTATTGCGGGCCGACGGGTCGTCGCTCGCCTTCCGGCATCCGCTGGATCGGCGGGCCGCGCTGGAGCGGGTGCCGGGGCCGCGGGCGGCACGGCTCAGCGTGCGCGCGGCCCGGGTCCTGCACCGCTCCGGGGACGGCCCGCTGCCGTTGCTGGACCTCGCCCGGCTGTACACGGCCGCCGGGCAGGTCCGTGACGGTCTGCGGTGCCTGCTGGTGGCCGCCGACCGGGCGGCCGCCTCCGGCGACTACGCCACCGCCACCCGCCTGTACACCCGTCTGGTCGTCGAGGATCCGCGCGCCGAGGGGCGGGTGCGCACCGCCGCGAAACTGGCCCGCACCGCCCAACTGTCCCGGACCGGCGAGCAGGTGGTCGCCGCCGTGCGCACGGTCCTCGACGAGGACGACCCGCCGCCGCGCCTGCGCGGCGAGATCCGCCTGCACCTGAGCGTGGTCCTGCGCAACCAGACCGGAGGGGCGCTGGACAGCCTCGAAGAGGTCGCCCGCGCCATTCCCGACCTGGAGGCGTCCGACCCGCAGACCGCCGCACGCGCCATGGCGGTCGCCTCCATCCCCTCCCTCCAGGGCTGGCCCGTCGCCCGGCACCGGCACTGGCTGGACCGCGGCGAGGCGCTCGCGGAGCAGGTCGCCGATCCGGTCGCCCGGGCCGCCATCGCCGCCAACCGGGTCACCGCCCTGATGCTCGTCGGCGACCCGCGCGCCTGGCGCGCCGCGGAGGCGCTGCTCGGGCCGGCCGAATCCGCGATGGCGGCCGCGCACCACGCGCGGGGCTGGACCAACCTGGCGCACGCGTCCAGCGCGCTCGGATACGGCGCGCGGGCACGGGACTTCCTCGACCGGGCCGTCGCCGGGCTCGCCGACTCCAGCAGCCCGTATCTGGAAGGGCTCGCCCAGACCGCCCGCCTGGTCCTCTCCTGGCACGGCGGCCGCTGGGACGGCCTGCACGCGGCCGCCGACCACACCGCCCGGCTGTACCAGGAGATACCCGACCTGACCGCGGAGGCGACGCTCGTACGCGGACTGGCCTCGCTCCACGTCCTCGGCGACGTCCCGCGGGCCCGTCACGACCTCGCGGAGGCCGCCCGGACCATCTGTTACGACACGGGCTTCGTCCTCACCTCGTCGGCAGCCGCCACCGCCCGCCTGCACCTGGAGGCGGGGCGCCCCGGGCAGGCGTGCGAGGCCGTCGAGGACGTGCTGCGCCGGCTCGCCCGTACCGAGGGATGGGTATGGGCGAGCGAGGTGCTTCCCGTGGCGGTGGAGGCGCTCCACCGCCACGGCCGTACGGCGCGCGCCCGACGCCTCGTCGCCGACTTCGCGACCGGCTCCGCGAACGCCGACGCACCCGCCGCGACAGCCGCCCTGACCGTGTGCAGGGCACTGCTCGCGGAGGCCGTGGACCGGTCGGGCGAGGCCGTCCGCCTGCTGACGGACGCGGAGGCGCAGTGGCGGTCGCTCGGCCGCCCCCTCGACGCCGCCCGCGCGGCGGAGGCCCGGGGTCGCTGCCTGCTCCGCCTCCACGGGGAGGCCGCGGCCCGGGACGTCCAGGACGTGGTCGAGGTGTACCGGGAACTGGGCGCCCGCTGGGACGTCGCCCGCTGCCGACGCCTGCTGCGCCGGCACGCCATCGTCACCACCCACCGCCGGGGCCGCCTCGGCTACGGCGACCGCCTGTCCCCACGCGAGGAGGAGGTGGCCCTCCTCGTCGTCCAGGGCCGCGCCAACCGTGACATCGCCGAGAGCCTGGTGCTGTCCACCCGCACCGTGGAGCACCACGTGGCCCGCATCATGCGGAAGCAGAACGCGGCGTCGAGGAGCGACATCGCTCTGCCGGAGGGGACGGAAGCGGGCTGGGATCACGGCGCTGTGCGCCGGGGGTGACGGGGGTTGTCGGCTCGATCGGTTGTCGGGTCGATCGGTTGTCGGGTCGATCGCTCGCCCGCGTGATCGGTGTCGGCTTGATCGGTGTCGGCCTGATCGGTGTCGGCTTGATCGCCCGCCGCGTGATCGGTGGTCGGCTCGATCGCTTGCCCGCCTGATCGGTCATCGGCTCGATCGGTCGTCGGCTTGATCGGTTGCCCGCGCGATCGGTCGTCGGCCTGATCGGGGTGGCCGGAGTCGCCGGATCCGCGCTTGATCTGCGGAGCGGCCGTGAGTCGGCCCGGAGCTCGTACGCCGGCCTGCACAGGGAGCATGACCAGGCTGGTCGATCATCCGGTGATCGCGCCACGGCCGAAACACTGCTCGGAGCGGCCGACCGGGACGATACTGGCAAGGCAGCGTCCCGCCGCCGCGACGGCTCCACCGCCGAAGAGACTGCTGGGCGCGCCTTCGTCGATGCCTCCGAGGGGAGCCGTTCATGACCACGGCGAAAGACCTGTTCATCATCGCGATGGACCCCGGGCAGGAACCCGCCGTCGGGCAGGGTGACCTGTCTCTCGCGCTCGCGGGAGCCGAGCTGATCGACCTCCTCGGCGCCGGGGACGTCACCCTGGACGGCGTCCATATCGTGCCCGGTACACGGTCGACCCCCGATGACATGCTGCTCGGCGAGGCGGCGGCGGGGCTCGTCCAGGAGGCACCGTACGAGCGCGTCGAGGACTGGCTGTGGCGGCGCGGCGAGGGGCTCGCGGCCGCCTACCAGTCCGCGATGGAGGGGGACGGCGAGCTGGTCCCGGCGCGCAGTGGCCGCCTGTCGTTCGGTGCGCGACGCATGGAGCCGGCCGACACGCCGGCGCGCCGCGGGGCGATCGACCGCTGGGAGCGGAAGGAACCCGTCCTGACGGCCCTCGCCTCGGTCGTCGGCATCGGCGGCGGCCCGTCCGACGCCGCGCCGGGTCTCGACGAGGAGGCGGCCACGGTCGTGGTCGCCGCCGCGCACGACGCGGTCATGGAACTGGAGGCCGTACGCCAGCGGCGGACCATCGAGAACTCGGCCTTCGCCAACCTCTGGCGCGGGCCGTGAGGAGCCAGGGACGAGCCCGGGGTTGACCGGTCGTCGCCTTCGGCCGCGACGTCACCAGTCGTTGAGCCAGTCGCCCGGAATCAGGTCGCGGACGCGGGCGATGGCTTCTGCCGTCCGCCCGCGGGCCAGGACGGCGGCGCCGTCGTCATCGCGCACAAGTGAGTCGTGGCCCAGAAACCACCGGGTCTGCTCGCCGACGGGATACGCGGGGAACGGCAACCGGACGAAGTTCGTCTCCAGCAGCTCGAAGGTGTCATCCTGCGGGTCGAGGTAGTCGCAGAGCTCTTCATCGGCCCGCAGGGACTCGGAGAGAGCGATCTCGACGAAGCAGAGGGAGAGACGTTCCAGCCACCCCTCCCATCGCTCGGCGCTCTTGTCGGCGAGGTCGAGCCGGATGAACACCGCGGGATCGTCGTCCCGGAGGCCGTCGAGGAGGATGCCCCAGGATGCGGCTCCCTGGTTCTCGTGCCGGAAGACCAGGGCCTCCTTGGCGTCATCGACATACAGTTCCGCCGGGCCGAGCAGCACATCGTGGTTGCTGTGGAGATCCGGCCGACGCCCGAACAGCGCGTACGCCTCACGCAAACCCGTCGGCAGGTGGAGACCCAGCCTCGCCTCGGCAGCGTCGAGTTCGGCTTCCGCCCATCCGTCACCGCCTTTCAGAGCCGCGCCGGCCCAGTGAGCGGCGAAGCCCTGGATGAAGGCCCAAGCGCCACTGCGGCCTCCCACGCCTCTGGCGAGCGACGCGACAAGATCGAACCCTTGTGTCATGCGGGGACGATATCCGTCCCGCCCACCAGCCATCCCCGCACTCTGGCCAGGTGCTCCAGGTGGTCCTTGAATTCGGCGACATTCAGGACCCGCTCGGTCACCATCTGTTGCTCGGACGCGGCCTCGGTACGAGCCGCAGTCCTCTCGCGCGCGGACCGACCGGCGCTTCGGGCCCCGCACCGTAGGTGTTGATCTCCAGGCCGAGCATGTCGCTGGTCGTGGGCTTTCGGGCGTGCTTGCATGCAGCGGTGAACAGCGAGAGTGTCTCCGGCCCGTGCCTGCCCCCGAGTGTCCGGCAGCGGAATGATCGCGACCTCGATGACTGCGTGTGGGTGCTGAGGGAGGTGCATGAGCACGACGGCTATCCGGTCAACTGGCCCGACCTCCCGAAGGCGTGGCTCACGCCGCCCTCGCTCATCGCCTCGTGGGTGGCAGAACTCGACGGCCGCGTCACCGACCACATCGGCCTGTCGCGGAGCGACGTGGGTGACGCCGCACCTGCGCTGTGGAGCGCCCGGGCGGGGGTGGGTGTCGACGCGACCGCCATGGTCAACCGGCTGTTCGTCGCCCCGTGGGCCCGGGGGCACGGAATCGGGGCGCTACTGATGGGACAAGCCGTCGCGGAAGCACGGCGTCTCGGCTTGCATCCAGTGCTCGATGTGGTGGCTTCGGACACCGCCGCGGCAGCCCTGTACGAGCGGCTCGGCTGGCGCTTGCTGGCAACAGTCGAACAGCGCTGGAGCCCGGAGCAGAAGGTGAACGTCCGGTGTTACGCGGCGCCGTGCTGACGCACGGTCTGGCGGTCACACCCACGCGCTGGGCCCGTCGACCGATACGCCTCGACAGGAGACCGGACTGCCGGGCCTGTGCAGGGGTCTCCGAGTTCGGCGCCGCGCAGCTCGAAGGTCGCTCTGGGGGGGCTCCCGCCCGCGGGCCGCGACGGGCGGGCCGGGAGGGGCGGGCCGGGACGGGACGCCCGGGACGGGCGGGCCGCGACGCCGACCCGCGCTGTCACGGTGCCGACTCGCTCGCGACGCCGGACGGCCGCCTGAGCCTGACCTCACGGCCGGCCCCGCCTGCGTACCGCACGGCCGACCGACTCGGCGGGCTCGACAGCGGACACAGAGCCGCTTCCCAGGGCGGCGGACGCAGCGCCGCAGGCAAGGCGGCACCGGCCCGGTTCGGCCGGCCCGCCCGTCCGCCCGACCATGCCGGCCCCTACGCGCACGAACCGCACGTACGACGGCAGCACCGCGGGCGAGCACAGCGACAGGCGAGTGGGGTACGCGAGGCCGACCCCATGGGGCGGGCCGACTCAGGCGGGCCGGGGCCCGGTATGCCACCGGACGGACAGCGGCGCGGCCCGACAAGGGCGCGCCCCACGGGCCCGGCGGGCGAACCATGCAGTGGCGGGCGCACGTGATCCCGGCCGGCGTCGTGCTCCTCGGCGCCGCGGTTCTCCCCCGCCGCTGTCCTTCGTCCAGTCCCAGCGGTGGCCGGGGAGCGCGACGTACCAACTCGTCGATGGGCCCCTCAGCAGCCGGGCCGAATAGGAACGGCGAGCCGTCAGAGCTCCCTCACCAGCGCCTCTACGCCCGGCCCCGAGAGGTCGTCGAGGGCCACCCGGCGCCCCGAAACGGCAAGCAGTAGGGACAGGGCGGGGCCGGTCACTGCGGGGCCGGCGCCGACCGCCAGCTCGGTGTCCGTCGCCGTCAGGCGGACCCGGGTCACCAGTTCCTTGGCGCCGCCGAAGGACGCGGGGGTCCGGGTCTGCAGGAGCAGGGCTCTGGTGACGACTGCGGTGGGGTAGCGACGCCTGAGGCCCAGGGGCCTGCGGATGTCCTCACCGTGGACGACCTCCTCGACGAGACGGCTGTCGAGCGGCGCCGGAGGCGTCGACGTCCGCGTCGCGACCCCGCGGAGCCTGCGCAGGGTCTCTCGTGGGTCCTCGCCGCGTCGGCGTGCCACGCCGACGGCGTTGTGCCGGTCGAAGTCGAAGCGGGCCCGGGCGAGGCCGAGGAGGAACCCGATGCGTGTCGTGAGGGCGGTGTCGACCAGGTGGGCGGCGACGTCGTGCACGGTCCACCCCGTACAGAGGGACTCCTTCAGCCACTGCTCGTCGTCGAGCGCCGCCAGGTCCTCGACCAGTGCGGCCCGCTCGGCGTGCACCAGCGGCCAGACGTCCTGTGTCACGGCTTCTCCTTCGTGGGGTGACAAGGTCCTCTCAGAGAGGACTCCGGACGCCTCGCGGACTCATCGGTCGTCCCACGCGGACGGCGTCACCAGCGCAGCGCGGCACCCGGCCACGGACGCGGCACCGACGGGGCGCACGATCACGAGATCGGACACGTCCGCATCCGGACCGTCGCCGACCCCGTCGTCGATGAAGCGCGGGATGCTCGGCGTCGAGCCCGCTTCCGGATTTCTGTCACTTCTTCGGGGGCTCGGAGCCGAGCCGTGGGGACACCTGCGATGACGCGGCGGGGCTGCGTTTCCGTCCGGCCCGCGCCTGGGCCCTGCGCCGCCTGCGGAATGGGGGGCCGCAGGCGACGCCCCAGCCCCGCCGCATCGCCGTTGTCCGGGGTCCTGGGGGGCGACCCGCGGACGGCGGCGTTAGGCTCGCGTGCCCGCCGCGACCGCTTTCAAACGAAGGACGTCGTGCCTTCGCGACAGCCGTGAGGAAGGGGCGGGATCCCTCGGTCGCAGCGGTCCGTACTCGGTACGGACTGCCGTCGCCCCACCAGACCCAACCGCCTCCGGAGCCTCGGAGCCTCGGAGCAGCGTCATGGCGACGGGGATGTTTAGGAGGGGAAGTGGCGAGTAGGAGGGGTTCAAGACCAATCCGGTTCCGTCTACGAGGAGGTCCCCATGTCGAGCACGGAGAAGAACAAGGCGCACGCCGAGCAGGCCAAGGGCAAGCTCAAGGAGACCGTCGGCCGCGCGGTCGGCAACGAGCGCATGACGGCCGAGGGCCGCATGGACCAGGCCAAGGGCAAGGCCCGCCACGCCAAGGAAGACATCAAGGACTCGTTCCGGAGCTGAACCCCCGCTACGCCGCTGGGCCCCGACCACTCCCCCGGGTCGGGGCCTAGCGGCGTGCACCGGCTTCCTCCGGAGCCGGCGAAGCGACATCGGGGTGCGGCAGCAGCAAGCGGGGGCGGGCGGGCCTGTCCCGCGGGGGAACCGCCGCGGTGCAGCGGGTAGCCGGCCGGGCGACCCGCGGGCAGTGATGCCGGACAGCGTTTGAGCAGCCCTTTCGCGGTCAGGTGGCTCCTCAGCCGTTGCACGCGACACAGCGTGGTCCCGTCCCGGGGGTCTCAGGGACGGAGCGTGCGTCGGAGGAGACCTCACACCAACCGGGGAAGGGGGCCGCACATGGCGGCGAGGGGTGGCAGGGAGAGGGGTACGGCCGAGGAGGGCCGAACGGCCGTCGGGCGTGACATGGTGCTCGCCGTGGGTCTCGCGGGAACGGTCGCCGGCGGGGCGGCGCTGTTCCTCAGGACGGTGCTCGGCTCGGGCGGCCACCCGCCCGTCATGCTCATCGGGCTGCTCGTGGTGCTCGGTGTCGGGGTGGCGATGGCACGGTGGAGCATCACACCTGCGCGGCGCGGGAGACGGCGGCCGGCCCTGAGGGTACGGGAGCGGGGTCACGCGCCGGTCGAAGTGGCTCCCGGCGGCGAGATACCCGAGCCGGCGGCAGGGGGCGCGCCTGCTGCGGCACCCGTCGTGGACGGGGATGCCCTGGACCACGCCGCGGCGGATCCCTACGAGTTCGAGCACATAGTCGCAGCGCTCTGCGCCCGCGACGGCTGCGGATCCGTGGAGGTGGTCGGAGGCGCCGGTGATCTGGGCGCGGACGTGCTGGCGACCACCTCCGACGGGCGGCGGGTGGTGCTCCAGTGCAAGCGGTACGCGCCGGACCACCGTGTCGGTTCGCCGGACCTCCAGCGCTTCGGCGGCACCTGCTGGACCGTGCACGAGGCCGATGTCGCGGTCCTGGTGACAACCAGTACCTTCACCGAACCGGCCCTCGACTACGCCGCGTCGAGCGGAATCCTCTGCGTGGACGGGCCCGCTCTCGACGCGTGGACCGCGTCCGACTCGCCGGCCCCCTGGGACGCGCTCCCTCCGGAGACCGAAAGTCGAGCGGAAGCGGAACCCGAGCAGGAGGCAGCAGCCGCCGGGTGAGGCAGCGGGGCTGCGGTAGGCACACCAGGAGCCGGTCAGACGGGTCGTCACCGAAGTGGGTGGCAGCCGGGGGCACTGCCGGTGCCCTTGTCGCTCAGGTGGAAGACCGCCCGGCCGGATCCTCGGGCCCAGACCGGATCCTCGGGGCCCAGGCGCACTCGTCAGGTGCCCGTGGCGGTCAGCTCACCCACCCAGTGCCCGGCTTCGAAGAGGGGTGTGTCGGCGCCGCGGAGCGGCCCGGTCGACAGCTTCCTCTTTCCCTTGTCCTCGCTCACCCAGAACGTCAGCGCGGAGGTGTTCTTGGCGCAGCCCGACGGCTGCTTGCCGTCGGCGAGCTCCGCGGGCGCGGTGCGGAGCCGGGCCTGCTCTTGGGAGAACACCTCCGCCTTGTACACGCACCTCTCCCCCATCACGTTCGTGGACACGAGACGGATGTCGCGTTTCGCGGCCCCCTCGCCCATCGTGACTTCGAAGCGGTACGTGCCGTCTTCTCCCCGGCCGCCCCACGAGCCCCGGAAGTTCTCGGGCAGAGGGCCCTTGGCGGGCGGTACCTTCTCGAACATCTGGGGGTTGTAGGAGGTGGTCCCGTCGCTTTGGTGGTCGTAGAAGCCCGGGTCGTGCTCCCACTCGAAGGCACCGTTCCATATGGCTACGAACGCCCCCGTACCGTCCGGTGCGGAGGGGCCGTAGTCACCGGCGTTGTCCTCGCAACGTTCCGCTTCGGACGTGGGGATCGCTCTCTTCAGCCGACTCGTGCCGAGCGCGATCGCGTCGCTCTTGGACTGGGTGATGGTGCTTTCCCAGACGCACAGCCGCTCCTCGTTCAGCAAGGAGTACTCGGCAGTGCCTCCGGCGTCGACGAGCAGGCGCGCCAGCACTCCCTCGATGCGGAGGTTGTCCGTGTCCCTCAGGGAGAGGGACGCCTCCCAGCTTCCCCGCAAGGCCTTCGGTGCACTCAGGGGCGGTGGCGTCCCCGTCCCGGCCTGCCACGGGCGGAGCGCCAGCAGGCCGCCGACGGTGACGAGCACGACGGCGGCCGCCGTCCCCGCCACGACGGCCGGGCGACGCCGCCGGTCAGGGTCCTGCGCTGGGTCGTGTGAGCGGGCCGTTTCGTCGTATCCCGGCCCCGCCGTGGGGGCGGACGCGAGCGTGTCCGACGGGGACGCGGCGGGTGCTTGCACCGGATGACGCTCGGGGGGCGTTCGCGCGGGCCGAGGTGTGGCGGGGGCTTGCGCGGGCCCGGGTGCGGCGGGGGCTTGCGCGGGGCGGGGCGCGGGCACAGGACCGGCAGGCCTGGACGGAGTGGGGTCCTGGCTCGGCACGAGGGCCGTGTGCGGCCGCAGCGGGTCGAAGTCCAGCAACCGCGCCGCGTGCCGCCCGAGCCGCCCGAGGAGCGCGCCCGGCAGCCATTCGCCGGCCCCTTCCGTGGCGGTGCGGGCGGCGACCTGCTCCGGCGTGGGGCGCTGTGCCGGGTCCTTCTGCAGACACTCGCGTACGAGTCCGAGGAGCGCCCCGGGCAGGCCGTCCAGATCCGGCTCCTCCTCCGCGACCCGGAACAATTGGGCGTGCAGCCCTTGGCCGTTCGCCCCGAAGGCCTGGCGTCCGGTGGCGGCGTAGGCGAGGACCGAACCCAGGGAGAACACGTCGGAGGCGGGGGTGACGTGGAGGCCGCGCACCTGCTCGGGCGACATGAAGCCCGGCGAGCCGATCACCATGCCCGTGCGGGTCTGCAGGCTGTCCCCGCTGATGCTGTCCAGCGCCCGGGCGATGCCGAAGTCGATGACCCGAGGGCCGTCCACGGTGACCAGGACGTTCGACGGCTTGAGGTCGCGGTGAACCAGGCCCGCCTCGTGGATGGCCCGCAGGGCGAGCGCGAGCCGGTTCGCCAGGACCCGCACCGACTGCTCCGGCAACGGCCCGTGCTGCTCGGCTACGACGGCATGCAGGTCGGGTCCGGGGACGTACTGGGTCGCGACCCACGGCGTCTCCGCCGCCGTGTCCGCGTCGAGAACGGCCGCGGTCCAGGACCCACCGACCCTCTTCGCCGCGGTGACCTCACGCGCGAACCGCGCCCGGAATTCAGCGTGCTGGGCGAACTCGGTCTGTACGACCTTGACCGCGACGGTACGCCCGCCCTCGGAGCGGGCGAGGTAGACCCGGCCCATTCCGCCGGCGCCTAAGCGGGCGATGAGGCGGTAGGGGCCTATGTAGGGCGGGTCTTCTGCGGTCAGCTGATCCACGAGGAAGGAGGGTAGCCCAACTCGCCCGAGGTGACGGGGCAGATGACCTCTTTCCAGAAGCGGTCGACACCGGGTGACGGCTGGGTCGTGGACTGACGCGCAGCAGATGCGGACCGCTCCCCGCCCGGGGGGCGGCTGGTACCGCTCCCCGCCCGGCGGGGTGTGGCCGGCCCCCCGCTCTGCGGGGCATGGCCCGTGAACGGAGCGGTGGGCGCCGGTGATCGCGCGCGATCGGGTCTGTGCGGACTCGACGCGAGCCGGCCGGTCAGAAGCGACCCCCAGCCGGCCCGCGCCCTGGCCCGTGCCCACTCGCTTCGGCGGCTCGGACGCCCCAGCCGGCGAGGGAGGCGTCGACGCGGGTGGACGCCGTTCTCGACGGCGACGACGGAGTGGGCGACGCCCAGGCCGAGGTTGTGGTGGGCGTGGATGCCGATCTCGCTGTCGGGGTCGAGGACCTCGCGGTGGCGTGGACGGCGACGTTGCCGGAAGCGGAGACCACCCGGCACCCGCCGAAGCCCGTACCGCTTGTGGGTGGTCCCGTCAGCTGCCGGGGGTGATCCGCCCGCGCCAGCCGCCTTCTTCCACGCCGCGCTCCTCGATGAAGGTCTTGAACCGCTTGAGGTCGCCCTTCACCCGGCGGTCGACCATGCCCATCGCGTCGGCCGCCTTCTCCGCGGCGCCGTCGGGCTCGAAGTCGATCGCCAGACGCACCTGCGTCCGCTGACCGTCCAGTGGCTCGAAGGTGACCACACCCATCTGCTGGACCTCTCCCCCCAGCGTGCGCCAGGCGATCTTGTGGTCGGGCAGCTGGTCGACGATCTCGGTGTCGAACTCACGCGTCACCCCCGCGACCTTGGTACGCCAGTGGTTATGGCGCTCGTCGACCTGCGTGACCTGCTCGACGCCCTCCATGAAACGGGGGAAGTCTTCGAACTGCGTCCACTGGTTGTAGGCGGTGCTCAGCGGCACGTCGACCTCGATGGACTCCTGCACCATGCTCATCGCGGTATCCCTCCGGACGATTCGGACACTGTGGGCGTTCGCCTGCCCCGCCTGAGGCCACTGATGCACCGGCACGCCCGGATTCTCTACGCACGGGACCGACGGGAGGGGGCGGCCAGGGCGGACGGGGTGCGCTCCGGCCGGCCTGACCTAGAGCTCGATCAGGACCTGGTCCAGGGACTTGCGGACCAGGTCGGGCACCTCGCAGTCGTCCGCGGGGTAGCCGACCGGGATCACCGCGAAGGCCTTCTCGTTCTCCGGGCGGTCGAGCACGTGGGAGAGGAAGCGCATCGGGCTCGGGGTGTGGGTCAGTGCCGCCAGCCCGGACAGGTGGAGAGCGGACAGCAGCATGCCGACCGCGATGCCGACCGACTCGTCGACGTAGTAGTGCTTGTGCTTCGTGCCGTCCGGACCGAGCCAGTAGCGCTGCTGGAAGACGACGATCAGCGCCGGGGCATCCGTGAGATGGGTCTTCACCGCGTCCGTACCGAGGGGACGCAACGCCGCGAGCCACTCGTCACCCAGCCGGCCGTCGTAGGAGAGCTGCTCCTCCTGCTCGGCGGCGGCACGGATCCTCTGCCGCAACGCGGGGTCCTTGACCAGAACGAAGGTCCAGGGCTGCTGGTGCGCTCCAGAGGGAGCGGTCGCCGCACAGGCGATGGCGTCACGAACTACCTGCTCTGGTACGGGATCGGGAGAGAAGTGGCGTACGGTTCGCCGCTCGTCCATCCGTACCCGCAGCTCGGCGGCGCGAGATAGAGATTCCGACTGCGGCATCCGCTCGGGCCGGTACGGGGCGGAACGGTACGGCCGACCGTGGATCGGGGTCCACCGTCCCGTTTCGGGAGTGGTCGCGGAGACGGTCTGGGGCGCGTTCTCGGATGACATGGAGCAGATCTTCACGCCTCCCTCCCGCCTCTCTCCAGAGGGAGGCAAAGCCACATGCCCGTCGCGTCCCCTTCTGGGGGTTTCGGGGGCTGCGGTCACGAGACGATTTCCGGCGTGGTTCGGCAGCCGGCGCACCGCCATCCGGGGGCGGCGAAGCCCCGGGCAGACAGTCTGCGGCGTCAAAGTCCCGGGTCCCGGCCTCCTGCGCGGACGCCGCGCAGGGGTGGACCATGGCGTCTCCGTTCCTCGTCCGGCCCTTCGTGGCGCTGGGCGGCGCGGGCTGCGCCGGGCTGGACCATTCGGGCCGCTCCTCAGCAGGAGCCGGGCCGCTGTACGGCAGCTGACGTACAGCGGCCGACGCCTTACGTCGAGAACAGGGGAGGCCACTTCGCGAGGCCGGGCTCCGCATTTCGAACCCTCGGTGTGTTTTCGGCCTTTCCCAGGATTCGCCAGGCCGCGGCGCTGCGCGGCGGCGTCTCGCCCGTCGCATCGTCGGCAACCTGGTGGGGAGGGTGCCTCGCTCCGCCTGTCCCGGAGCGCCGCCGGACCGTCGGCCGGTCGGTGAGCGCCCAAGGCGTGCGGCTGCAGGTCGGCCCGGGCGACGAGGCCCTCGATGGGGTGGCAGTGGTCGAGCTGCAGGCGGCGCTCAGCGCATGGCTGCACACGGCTCAGCCCTTGGCAGTCCGGCGGGGCGAAGAAAGGGGGCGGAGCCCTGGGGCGTCCACTTTGGCCGCGACGTAGACGTACGGGGCAGCAGATCCGCCCGGCCTTCATCCAGGTCGCGCCGCTTCACGTGGCAGAGCAGTCGGCCCCCGCCTTTGGTCGCCTTCCGGCGGGCTGGCTCCTCCAGCCTGTCCAACCGCCAAGGTCGGCTGCCCTGGCTGAAGCGGGCGTCGGCGCGCCGGCCGGGGGCGGCGGCCACGATCCGGGCCGATCCATCGGCCGCCCGGGCGCACGCGCGCATGAGCGGGCGGTCGCCCGGGCAGGCGGTCGTCCGAGGGCGTGCCGGGACGCCTGGCGGGGCGGCGGGCGCGACGCGCGTCCGCCTGGCGGTGCCGGGCGGACGAGGAACGAAAGGCGAGGTGAGAGGTGGCGGCGCGCGAAGGAACGAGGACCGGTCCCGGCGGGCTCCTGGCGCGACTGCGACGGGACCCCTTCGCCGTACAGACCGTACGGTCCACGGCGGCGGCCACGCTCAGCTACGTCGTCGCCCTGCGACTCAGCAGCGAACCGGTGCCGCTCACCGCGCCCCTGACAGCGCTCCTCGTGGTGCAGGTGACCCTCTACTCCACGCTCACCACCAGCCTCCGCCGGGTGAACTCGGTCGTCGTCGGCGTGCTCATCGCCATCGCGTTCAGCGTCGTCGTGGGCCTCTCCTGGTGGAGCCTGGCGCTCGTCATCCTCGCGTCGCTGCTCGTCGGCCGGCTGGTCCGGGTCGAGGAGTTCGTACCCGAGGTCGCGATCAGCGCCATGCTGGTCCTCGGCGTGACCCAGGTGTCCGACACGGCCTGGGACCGGGTCCTGGAGACCTTGATCGGCGCGGTCGTGGGCATGGTGTTCAACCTGGTCCTCGCGCCGCCGGTGTGGGTGGACACCGCCGGGGACTCCATCGACGGCTTGGCCCGGCGGATGAGGCTGTTGCTGCTGGATGTGGCGGACGAGTTCACCGGGGCGCCGCCGGTGGCGGAGGCCGCTGCCCGGCTCCACGAGGCCCGGCGGCTGGACAACGACGTCGCCGACGTCGACGGTGCGCTGCGGACCGCCGAGGACAGCCTGCGCTTCAACCCGAGGGTCAAGGAGGGGCTGCTGCACCGGGTGGTGCTGCGGACCGGTCTCGACACCCTGGAGATCTGCACCGTCGTCCTGCGGGTGCTCGCCCGCACCCTCACCGACATGGCCAAACACAAGGAGGGGCAGCGACTGCTGCCGGAGCGCACCGCCCTCGCCGTCCGGGAGACCGCCCAGTACACAGCGGACGCCCTGGTCAGCTTCGCCGTCCTCGTCACCTCGCCCGCCACCGCCGATGCGGAGGCGGCGGAGGCCCGGCTGGCGGGCGAACTACGGGCGGCGCGGGCCTGCCGCGACGCCGCCGCCGACCAGCTCCTGGCCGTCGCCCTCGCCGAACCCGGCCGCTGGCAGCTGTACGGGGCGATGCTCGCCGAGATCGACCGCGTCCTCGACGAGCTCGACCCCGAGCACCGGGGGCGGCGCCTGATGGAGGAGCTGGACCGGCAGGTGCGCGAGCGCCACGAACGGCGCCGCCGCCTGACCTCCCGGAACCGCTGGCGCGCGCTCCGGCCCGCCCGCGGCGGGGGGCGGGCCGGAGCGCGCGCCGAGGTCCATGCCGACGAGTGAGCGCCGGCGCGAGCCATGGACGCGTCGACGGATGACCTGCCGCGCGCGGGGTAGCCGCAGCGGTGGAGAGAGGAGAGCCATGACCGCCACGCCTTCTTCCCTGGGGGACGGTACGGGTACGGGTGCGCATACGGGTACGGTCACCACGGCCGTACCCGCCCGGCTCGACCGCCTCCCCTGGTCCCGCTGGCACTGGATGATCGTCATCGGCCTCGGCACGGTCTGGATCCTGGACGGTCTCGAGGTCACCATCGTCGGCAACGTCGCGGGCCGGCTCGCCGAGGACGGCAGCGGGCTCGACATCACGGCGGAGCAGGTGACGGGCGTCGCCGCCGCGCTGTACGTGGCGGGCGCATGTTCGGGCGCGCTGTTCTTCGGGTGGCTCACCGACCGGTACGGGCGCAAGAAACTCTTCATGGTGACGCTGGTCGTCTATCTGGCGGCCACGGCGCTCACCGCGCTGTCGATGGAGTCCTGGTGGTTCTTCCTCTTCCGCTTCCTCACCGGCTTCGGCATCGGCGGTGAGTACGCGGCCATCAACTCGGCCATCGACGAGCTGATCCCCTCCCTCTACCGGGGGCGGGTCGACCTGATCATCAACGGCAGCTACTGGCTCGGCGCCATTGGCGGCGCCCTGCTGTCGATCGTCATGCTCGACACCGACATCTTCCCGAAGGACCTCGGCTGGCGGCTCAGCTTCGCCCTGGGCGTCGTCCTCGGACTGGTGATCCTGCTGGTGCGCAGACATGTGCCGGAGAGTCCACGCTGGCAGTTCATCCACGGCCATAGTGAGGCGGCGGAGAAGCTGGTCGATTCCGTGGAGCGGGAGATCGAGGCGGAGAAGGGGGCCGAACTCCCGCCGCCCGCCGGTGAGATCACCATCCACCAGCGCAAGAGCATCGGCTTCGGCATCATCGCGAAGACGGTCTTCGCCCGCTATCCGCGCCGGGCCGTCCTCGGGCTCTCGCTGTTCATCGGGCAGGCGTTCCTCTACAACGCGATCACCTTCGGCTTCGGCACCATCCTGATCACCTTCTTCGATGTCCCCACCGGCAGCACCGGCTACTACTTCGCGGTGATCGCGGCGGGCAACTTCCTCGGCCCGCTGCTGCTCGGACGACTCTTCGACACCGTCGGCCGGCGCATCATGATCACCAGCACCTACCTGCTCTCCGGCCTGCTGCTCTTCGGCACGGCCTGGCTCTTCGGCCGCGGCTCGCTCACCGCGACCACGCTCACGGCCTGCTGGTGCGTGGTGCTGTTCTTCGCCTCGACGGGCGCCTCCAGCGCCTATCTGACCGTCTCCGAGATCTTCCCCATGGAGACCCGCGCCATGGCGATCGCCTTCTTCTACGCCCTGGGCACGGCGGCCGGCGGCATCGCGGGACCGCTCGTCTTCGCCGACCTCACCGCGTCCGGGGTGCCCGGGGACACGGTGCTGGCCTTCCAGATCGGCGCGGCGCTGATGTGCGCGGCGGGCGTCGTGGCGGCGTTCTTCGCGGTGAACGCGGAGCGCCGTTCGCTGGAGGACATCGCCGAGCCGCTGTCGGCGCTCCGGGCGGACGAGTCGGCAGGGGTGGCCGAGCGGGGGTGAGCGGGGCAGAGCGGGGCGTTCGGCGAGGCGGACACGAAGGCGGCCCGGTGGCGGCGGCCCAAGGGTCGCCTGGGAGCGCGGCCAGCCCCGCGGGAGCGGGGTACGCGCTATGACCGTGACGTCACGACATCGAGGAAAGGTGTTCACCGTTCCACGATGACCGAGCAACACGCACAGTCCCGTGAAGGCACCGGCCCTCGAGCGCCGGTACCGGGGCTTGCCGGCCCGTCTGGCCAGGGTGGTGGAACGAGCGTCCCGGGAGGTGCTCCATGCCTGATGCCGTGGTGATCGGCGCCGGCCCCAATGGGCTGGTGGCCGCGAATCTCCTTCTGGACGCCGGATGGAGCGTAGAGGTCTTGGAGGCGCAGGAGGAGCCCGGCGGAGCCGTACGCAGTGACGTCGGTGTGCACCCTGACTACGTCTCGGACGTGTTCAGCGCCTTCTATCCGCTCGCCGCCGCCTCCCCGATCCTTGCGCGTCTCGACCTCGCCGCGGAGGGCTTGCGCTGGAGCCACGCCCCGTCCGTGCTGGCCCACCCGCTGCCGGACGGCAGGTGCGCCGTGCTGGAGCGCCGAGTGGAGGACACCTGCGCCGGGCTGGCCGGCTTTGCCGCTGCCGACGCCGACGCCTGGGAGGACTTGTACCGGACGTGGGCCAAGGTGGGGCCCGATCTCGTGCGTGCCCTGTTCACGCCGTTTCCTCCGGTCCGCTCGGGGCTGCGGCTGGCGGCGAGACTCCACACCTCTGGTGGACTGCGACTGGCCCGCAAGCTGGCTCTGCCGGTGCGCCGACTGGGCGAGGAGGAATTCGCCGGAGAGGGCGGCAGGCTGCTGCTGGCCGGCAACGCCCTGCACGCCGACCTGGCCCCCGAGGCGGCCGGCAGCGGCGGCTTCGGCTGGCTCATGTCCATGCTCGGGCAGAGCCACGGCTTCCCGGTCCCCGTCGGCGGCGCCGGCGCACTGACCGCGGCGCTCGTGAACCGCCTGCGGCGTCGCGGAGGCGTTCTGCGCTGCGGGGAGCGCGTCACGTCCGTCCTCGTACGCCGCGGCACGGCGGTCGGGGTCAGAACCGCGGGCGGGGAAACCGTCGGCGCGTCGCGGGCCGTGCTCGCCGACACGTCGGCACCGGCCCTCTACCGGGACCTCGTCGGCGAAGAGCATCTCCCGTCCCGGCTCCTGCGGGACCTGGAATGCTTCCAATGGGACTTCGCGACGTTCAAGGTCGACTGGGCGCTGACGGCGCCGGTGCCGTGGACCGCCCGGCAGGCGGCCGGAGCGGGCACGGTCCACGTGGCCGACGGCGTCGACGGGCTGACCCGGTTCGCCGCGCAGATCGCCACGGGCCAGGTCCCCGACGAGCCGTTCGCCCTGTTCGGCCAGATGACCACCGCGGACCCCACCCGCTCCCCCGCCGGCACGGAGTCGGCGTGGGCCTACACCCACCTGCCGCAGCACATCACCTCCGATGCCGGCCCCGACCGCATCACCGGCCGCTGGGATCACCGCGAACGGGAAGCCATGGCGGACCGCATCGAAGCACAGGTGGAGCGCTTCGCGCCCGGCTTCCGCGGGCTCATCCGAGCGCGCCGCGTCCTGTCCCCCACCACCCTCCAGGCCATGAACGAGAACCTGCACAACGGAGCCATCAACAACGGCACCACCGCCCTGCACCAGCAGGCGATCTTCCGGCCCACTCCCGGCACGGGGCGCCCGGAGACCCCGGTCAAGGGCCTCTACCTCGCCTCCGCGGCGGCCCACCCCGGCGGCGGCGTGCACGGAGCACCCGGTGCGAACGCCGCGCGGGCCGCCCTGCGCGCCCATGGCCTCCGCGCGCTCCTGCACCGCGCCCAGCGCGTCTGACGCATGTCCGTACCGCCGCGGTCGAAGGGCTGAACATCATCTGCCGCCTCGTCGGCACCGCCCGGCGCGCGACGTCCGCCGCCCCACGCACTGCACCGCCGGCCGCAGCTCCTCAGCCTCTCGCGGCCCGACACCGCAGTCTCATACGTCGAGGCCTTCGCCCACGAGGTACGGCGCTTCCGCCTCATCGCCCCCTCTCGCGTCGGGTGCGAAGGCCTCGCCGCGCAGGAACTGTCCTGGAGCGGGAACGCGTTCTCAAGGACGCCCTGGCCGCAGGGGCCTCCGTCGCGGGCCGGGCTGCCGCCGCACGGGGGGGGCAGGCGAGCTCGACGGGCTCGCCGGCGACGGAGCCGGTGCCCGTCGAGGAACCACCGCCGCCTCAGAGCATGTAGCTCACGGTGAGGGCGTCGTGCTCCATTCAGTCGCGTGGGTCAGGTTCGAGCATCACCCGTACGGTAGAAGCGCGGATTCCTGTGGTTCCTTCATCCTCAATCCATGATCAAGAAGGCATTCGCTCTCCTGGCGCTGGTGGTATCGGCGAGCATCCTCGGGTCCGGCGTCGCTTCCGCCTCCCCCGCGCACCGTGGGGACAGCGACCCCATGGTGTACGTCCCGATCCAGTTCGTCGAAGAGCTGCTCGGCGAGTGGGGGCGTGACTGAGCCCGTCGCCTTCGGGACGCCGCCCTCGGCGGGAACGTACGAGGGGGGAGGCACAGGGTCGTCCTTCCTGGCCCTGGGCATCGCGCACGCCATTCATCGCCCCTCACTCACATCGGTACGGCTCGCCCCTGCCGGTTCGGCCTCCACACGACATCGGCCACGGACAACGGACCCGGGCGACGACAGCCCACGATGCCGCGATGGCTGTCCGCGACCGGCTTCGAGCGCCATAGCGTCTTCGTCGCGTGTGGAACGGCATCGGCCGGGCAGGGGCACGGCATGAGGCCCAGCGCCCGCCGGCACGGATCAACCACCGAGGCGTCGACGTCGGCAGCGCACTACTTCCGGCACCGGCTCGAGGCTCGCGGGGACGCCCCTGCCCGCCACCGGACTCCCCGGACCAGGCGACGGCGCAGCCGACACGACCCGCCTACCGCCGACCAGGAGGACGATCATGGCCGTACGACACCGCTTGATCCACGCCGCGCCGGACCGAGTGTGGGAGGTCCTCGCCGACGGCTCGCGCTACGCGGACTGGGTGGTCGGCACGAGCGAGTCGCGGGTGGCCCGCGGTCTGTGGCCCGAGCTCGGATCCGCACTGGAGTACACCGTCCGGCTGGGACCATGGACGGTGGCCGGCACCACCGTCGTACGACGCGTGGACGTCCTTCGGGAACTGGAACTGGAAGTGGACAGTGGCCCCCTCGGCACCGCACGCGTGGCGATAGACATCCGCCCCTGGGGTGACCAGGCACTGGCGATCGTGGACGAGCACCCTCTGCAAGGCATCGGCGGAACGCTCCACAACGCCGCAGTCGACGCACTGATCCAACTGCGCCACCGCAGCATGCTTGCCAGGCTCGCGAACGTTGTCGAGGAGGAGACCGGCTACGTACGCCACTGAAACGCCGCCCCAGCGCCGGCCTTCTGCGGACGGCATGTTGATCCGAGACCGATGCCGCGTAGGCGTCCGACCTCTGCGCTGCCGGGGAACGCCGTCGCCCACGGTGGAGGGCGGTCACTCAGACCGTGGCGGGAGATGCCCTGGAACACTGTTCGCCCTCCGGGGCAGGGGCTCCGGTCCACTCACACCCCTACCGGGCGTCAGGCTGCGGCCGACCACAGGACCAGATGGCTGGGCGGCAAGGTGCCTGCGACGATCTCCTTGCGCGGGCTGGGGTAGGGGCGTGCGCCGGTTGCGGGGGTAGAACCAGGTGGCGCCCCTGGTGTCGCGTCCCGATCGGGTCGGCCTTGCTGACGCGGCGGGCACGGGGGTCACCCGCCGGGCGGGACGCTCAACGGTCAGGAGCGGGACCACAGCCGACGCCGGCCGCCGGAGTGGGCGGATCGGCCGGACCCGACGCCCGCCAGGTGCAGGGCGAGCGCCGTGAGCCCGATGAGCATCACGTTCGTGGACGAGAACGTGTCGTTGGTCGCGATGTCCGCGGCGTTGATCAGGAAGGCGACGAAGAACAGTACGGCCGCTGCTATGCCGAGCATGGCGGGGCTCCTTTCGTAGAGGTGCTGTTCCGTCTGCCCGCGTACCGCACCACCACACCCGTACGGCTCCGGGCCCTCGCGCTACGGGCGGGGGACGTGTCGTGCGCGGCGGTCGTCGTGCGGACCGCGTGAACGGGGCGCGACGAGGTGACGGTCAGATCCAGCCGCGGCGTGCCGCGACGACGCCCGCCTGGAAGCGGTTCACCGCGCCCAGGAGTTCGTGGAGGCGGCTCATGCGCCGGCGCATGGTCCGGACCGACCAGCCGAGCTGGCGGGCTATGGCGTCGTCCTTGAGGCCGCTGACCAGCAAGGTCAGCATCAGACGGTCCTCCTCGCCGAGCGGGTCCTCCGCGGGCGCGTCGAGCGGCAGGGCCTGGTTCCAGCAGAGCTCCCAGTAGTCGGTGAGGGCGTCCAGCAGACAGGACGGGCGGATGACCGCGGCGCGCACGCCGTCGAGGTCCAGGGAGAGCGGCATCAGCGCCAGCCGGCGGTCCGCGATGGCCAGTTTGATCCGCAGGCCCGGCATCACCCGGGCCTGTTCGCCCCGGCGCACGAGTCCCCGGATGTCCTCGAGCACCCCCGGCCACTCCAGCGCCTCGGGTGCGTAGACCGCGCGGTAGCGGACGCCGCGCCCCAGTGCCGTGCTCTCCACCGGGTTGGAGGTGGTCAGTGCGTACGGTGGCCGGTCCAGTGTCATGACGTCCTCGCGCGCCTCCTGCTGCAGGCGGACGAACCAGCGGCCGAGCGCCTCACGGCCGGTGGCGATCTCCACCTCCTCCTCCCCCGCGGTGCCGGCCTGGGCCGCCGCGAAAAGGCGGGACAGCTCGTCCGCCGCCGAACGGACCCGGTCCAGCTCCGCGGTCCTGGTCCGCACCAGGGACTCGACCGCGGCTCCCGGGTCGATCGCCGCGTACCGACGGCGCACACCCGCGAGCCGCCCGACCAGGCCGTGGTCGTTTAGCCGCTCCAGTGCCCTGGCGGCGCGGAGGACGGAGCAGCCGAGGTCCGCGGCGAGCTCGGCCGGGGCCGCCGTACGCCGGGTCAGCACGGCCCGGTAGACGCTCTCGTCGAACGGATCGATCCCTGCCGCGGTGAGCTCGTTCGTCATATGCGGATCCTGGCCCACTTGTGCCAGCGGCAGCAATGGGCCGTCAGGATCCGTTGTACGGAGAGTGATTTCGGCACTAGGACTGCTTCCCATGGCCAAGAACCCACGAAGGATCCGACGTCTGGTGGCCGTCACGGCCACCACCGTCGCGCTGGCCGGGACGCTGACCGCGACGCCCGGCACCGCGACGGCCCAGTCACCCGACCCGAACCAGCGGGTCATCGTCGAACTGTCCGGAGACGCAGCCGTCGCAGCCGCCCCCGGCGGCTCGCTCACCTCCCTGACATCCGGCACGGCGGCGGCGGTCAGCGGCGCCCGACGGGCCCTGGCGGCGCGGCAGGGCGCCTTCGTCGGGTCGGTGCGGAACGCCGGGCTGCACCCCGCGTCGCCCCGCGGACTCGGGCTTCTCGTCAACGCGGTGGCGATGACGGTGCCCGCCTCCGAGACGGCACGGCTCGCCGCCCTGCCGGGCGTCATCGCGGTGCGGCCCGACACTCGGATCCAGGTGCGCACGGACGTCAGCGTCCCGCTGACCGGCGCGCCCGAGGTGTGGAAGCGCGAGGACCCAAGCGGGGTGAAGGCCACCGGGAAGGGCACCGTCGTGGCGGTCCTGGACAGCGGTGTGGACTACGGGCACCTCGACCTGGGCGGCGGCTTCGGCAAGGGGCACAAGGTCGTCGGCGGCTTCGACTTCGCCAACGGGGACGCCGACCCGATGGACGACAACGGCCACGGCACCCACGTCGCGGGCATCATCGCGGGCAGGGCGGCCGGCAGGGGCGGCGTCACCGGAATGGCGCCCGACGCGCGCCTGTTGGCGTACAAGGTGGTGGGCGCCGACGGCAGCGGCTACACCTCCGACATCATCGCGGGGATCGAGGCGGCGGCCGACCCGGCCAACCCCGACCGGGCCGACGTCATCAACATGAGCCTCGGCGGTCCCGGTGACGGCACCGACCCGCTGGGTCGCGCGGCGACCGCCGCCGTACGGGCGGGGGTGGTCGTCGTCGCGGCGGCCGGCAACGAGGGACCCGGCAGCGGCACCGTGAACTCCCCCGCGTCGGCCGACGGCGTCATCGCGGTCGGCGCCTCCACGAGCGGGGTGCGGATGCCCAGCGCGTACCTGGCCGGCCGGGAGCCCGAACTGATCCAGACGTACCGCGGCGTGCTGTCCGCGAACCCGCCGAGGGAGCCGGTCACCGCGCCGCTCGTGGACGTGGGTGCCGGCACCCCCGAGGACTGGAAGCGGGTCGGTGACGTACGGGGCAAGATCCTTCGGGCCGACATGCTCGTCGCACCCGGTACGGACGTCCTGAGCCAGAGCGACATCGACTGGGCACGCGAAGCGGAGGAGCGCGGCGCGCTCGCCGTGCTCGGCGGCCTGGCGGCGAACGCCGGACCCTCGCTCGCCGCCCCGGGGACGGTCGGGGCCCGGGCGACACCCGCCCGTCCCGACCCCGCCCGGACCGCGGCGTCCGGCGACTCGTTGCGCATGGACCGCCTGGTCGTCATGGGCATCGACTCGACCCAGTACGCCCAGCTGAGCCGGGAACTGGCCAAAGGCAGGGTATCGGTGACCCTGCGCGGCACCGACTCCACCGACGACATCGCCTCGTTCTCGTCGCGGGGCCCCGGCACCGGCTTCGGGCTCAAGCCCGACCTGGTCGCCCCGGGCGTGGAGATCCGCTCCACGATCCCCACCTCGATGTACGCGCCCGGCGTCTACCGCATGTCGGGTACCTCGATGGCGAGCCCGCACGTCGCCGGAGCCGCCGCCCTGCTGCGTCAACTGCGCCCGGACCAGGACCCCGACGCGATCAGGTCCGCGCTGGTCGGATCCGCGAAGCAGCTCACGGGCACCGGCCCCAGCGTCCAGGGCAACGGGCGGCTCGACGTGGCCGCCGCCGCGTCGTCCGTGCTCACCGCCTCGCCGGCGACCCTGTCGTACGGTCTCGCCGATCTGACGCACGGAACGGTCGGCGGCACCGCGAAGGTGCGCCTGGCCAACCCCGGCGGGCATCCGCTGACCGTCGACCTCGGCGCCACCGGACCCGTCACCGTGTCCCCGCGGCGGGTCACCGTCCCCGCCCGGGGGTCGGCGACCGTCGGGGTGACGCTGCGCGCGGACCGTCCGTCCGGCGACGCGGAGATCAGCGGCCGGATCACGGCCACCCCGTCGCGCGGCCCCGCCCTCCGGGTGCCGTACCTGCTCGTCGTCCGGCACCTGGTCGTCCAGGCGTCCCCCGACCCCAGCGACGGCCGCTCCACCGTGCACGTCGCCGGACCGGCCGCCCTGAAGGCGCCGCCGGAGATCACGGTCACGCCCCCGCACGGCAAGGCCTTCACGCTGCCCACCACCGTGAACGGAGCCGGCTACTACCAGGCCGACGTGAGGGGGAAGGCGGCCGGCGCCTACCGGCTGGCCGTGCGGGCCACGACCACCGACGGACGGCGGATCACCGGAACCGGAGCCTTCGAGGTCACCCCCGCCGGCAGTCGCGGCGACCGCTGGGAGCCCATCGGCCCGAACAGCGAGGCCGGTCACGTCGCGCTCTCGCCCGCCCGGCCGGATCAGGCGGTCGTGACCCAGTTCCGGAAGGCCGCCCCCTGGCTGACCACCGACGGCGGCGCCCACTGGCGCCAGTTGGGCAGGCTGCCGATCGCCGACGGCAACGGCACCGGAGCGGTCGTGGTCGACGCCCAGCGCCCCGACCGCTGGTGGTACGCCGTGAACTCGGCCGCCGATCCCACCCGTCGGGGAACGATCCTGCGCACCGACGACAACGGCCGCACCTGGCGCACGTTGGACGTGCCGGACGCGCACATCGACGCGTTCACGGCGGACGAGCGGACCCGTACCCTCGTCGCGGTGGTCGACGGCACGCTGCTGGTCAGCACCGACGCGGGCGACAGCTGGGCCACGTACCCGACCGGCGTGACCGGCGACGTCCGGGGCGCCACCCTCGTCGGCGACACCCTGTACCTGTCGACCTTCGCCAGCGTCTGGCGGATGGACGGCGTCGGCAAGGACGACCCGGGTCCGGCGGTCCTCGTCCTCGACGAGCCGGTGAACACCCTCCGCGGCATGGCCGCCGACTCCGCCGTGGTGGCCGTGTACGTCCCCGGTACGGGCGTCCGCGGGTCCTACGACAAGGGGCGTTCCTGGTCCACTCTGCTGCCCCTGCCGCAGGGCGGTGACGGACTGTCCGCATCCGGCGGCGACCTGTACCTGCGGGCGCTGTTCGGCGCCGGGCAGGTGAGCCGCGACCACGGCAGGACGTGGAAGGCCGTGCCCGCTCCCTCGAAGGCCGCCATCGCGATGGACTACGACCGCTGGGCCGACGGGACGGTGAGCGTGTCCAGCGAACAGGACGGCCTGTACCGGGGCGCGGCCGACGGTACCGCCTACCGCAGGATCGGCGTCCAGGGCCTGACCGCCTTCGCCCTCGCGGCCTCCGGCGACCGGCTCCTCGCCGGAACGGTGAGCGGCACCTACCGCGCCGCGATCCCCGTGGCCGGCCCCGAGTGGGGCCAGTCGGGTGCCGAGGGCATGACGGGGCGCCTCACGTCGCACATCGCCGTGTCGCCCCGGGACACCACGGTGGTGTGGCAGGTCAGGCGCACCGCGACCGGCCTCTTCGAGGTCTCCCGCAGCGGTGACTCCGGCCGGACCTGGCAGGTGAAGGGCACGTCGTCGGAGATCCCGACCTCGCTCCTGGTGCACCCCGCCGACCCGAACCGGGTGGCGGTCGGTTTCCGGAGCATCTTCGGCGACGGGCTGTTCTCGACGTCCGACGGCGGCAGGACCTGGAAGAACCTCTTCCACGAACGGTCCTTCGGCGCCCTGGCCGGCGACCCGCGCAACCCCCGGCGCCTCTGGCTCGGCAACTCCTCGGGCCTCTACCGTTCGGACGACGGCGGCGTCACCAAGACGAAGGTCGCCGACGGCCCCGTCTCCGCGATCCTGACGGACGGCCGGCGCCTGGTCGTCGGCGGGTCGTCCGTCCGGGTCAGCACGGACGACGGCCGGACCTTCCGCACCGCCGACACCGGCCCGCTCGCGGTGCACGTCTCGGATCTGCTGCGGGTCGACGGAGCGCTCTACGCGGCCACCACCCGCTCGGCCGAGTCCGGACTGGTCCAGGGCGGCAGGGGCGTGCTGCGCAGCACCGACGACGGCCGCACCTGGGAGAACGTGTCGAGCGGCCTGCAGAACACCGACACGACCAGACTGGCCGCCGCCCCCGACGGCCGCACGCTCTACGTGGGCACGGTCGACGGCGGGGTGCACCGGCTGAGGCTGCGCCGATGAACGACCGAGGGGTGGCGGGCGTGATGTCACGAGCACCTCACGCATGACCGCATGACCGCATGACCGCATGACCGCATGACCGCATGAAGAGTGTCGACCCGGCCCGTGGCTCACGGGCCGGGTCGGCACGCGCGCCGGTGTCCGGCGGTCAGCCGCGTACCGCGGGACGTGCCGGTGCCCTTGGGGGACGCCCGCGTACTCCGCTACGAGGGGCGGGCGGGGCACGCGAAAACAAGGTGCGGTGCCGGGCATCGGTCGGATAGCGTGCGGCGCATGTCGAGTCCTGAGTCAGACACGGTGGGGGCTTTCGGTCACGCCGTCAGCCCCCTGAACCACTGAGCTCACCGCACCTGCTGCCGCGCCGCGTCTAGCGGCGGGGCGAGTGTGCGCCGGGGACTGGCCGCGGTGACGAGATGACCCTCTCGTGCCTCTCTCACCTCGGAGCCACTCGATGCCTCTGCCGCTCTACCTCCTCGCCCTCGCGGTCTTCGCGATGGGGACCTCTGAGTTCATGCTCGCCGGCCTCCTGCCGGACATCGCCTCGGATCTCGACGTCACGGTCGGGACCGCGGGCACCCTCACCTCGGCCTTCGCGGTCGGCATGGTCGTCGGCGCCCCTCTCGTGGCCGCGCTCGCCCGGAACTGGCCCGCGCGCGCGACCCTCCTCGGTTTCGTGCTCGCTTTCGCGGCGGCCCACGCCGTGGGCGCCGTCACGTCGAGCTTCCCCCTCCTGCTCGCGAGTCGGGTCGTCGCCGCGCTCGCCAACGCGGGGTTCCTCGCCGTCGCGCTGACGGCCGTCGCCACCCTGGTCCCGCCCGACAGGACGGGGCGCGCACTGGGCGTACTGCTGTCGGGCACGACGGTGGCCACGGTCGCCGGTGTCCCCGGAGGCGCCGCGCTCGGCACGTTGCTCGGCTGGCGGGCCTCGTTCTGGGGTGTCGCGGTTCTCTGCCTGCCCGCGGCCCTCGGCATCCTGAGGGCCGTCCCGGCGGTACGTGCGAGGGGCGAGGCGACGGGCAGGCGGGCCCTGCGAGCGGAACTCGCCCAGCTCACCAGGGCGCGCGTGGCCCTGGTGATGCTGCTCGGCGCGCTGGTGAACGCGGCCACGTTCGCGAGCCTGACCTTCCTCGCGCCCGTGGTGACCCACGACGCCGGGCTGGGCGAGCTGTGGATCTCCGTCGCTCTGGTGCTCTTCGGCGCCGGTTCCTTCGTGGGTGTCACCGTCGCCGGGCGGCTGTCCGACCGCCGCCCCGGTCTGGTCATCGCCGTCGGCGGTCCGTTGCTGCTCGTCGGCTGGCCGGCCCTGGCGCTGCTGGCCGAGGAGCCGGTCGCGCTTCTCGTCCTCGTGTTCGTGCAAGGGGCGCTGTCGTTCGCCGTGGGCGGCACGCTGATGACCCGCATCCTCTACGAGGCCGCCGGAGCCCCGACCATGGCAGGCTCCTACGCCACCGCGGCGCTCAACGTGGGCGCCGCGGTCGGCCCCGCCCTCGCCGCCGCCACCCTCGGAACCGGAGTCGGGACCCTCGGGCCGGTCTGGGCGAGCGGACTCCTCGTCGCGGCGGCGCTGATCACCGCCTTCCCCTTGTTCACCACCGTCACAGGCGGCGGGGGCGCCGAAGCGATCCGGTGACGAGCGGCCGGGCCCGGGGGCGTGCGCTCGCGCTCCCGGGCACGGCAGCGCGCCGGGCCGCGCCGGCCCGGGCGGAGCCTGTCGGCCACGGTCCAGCTGCGTAGGGCCACGGTGGTCCGTACTAACGTACGTACCACAGCGCCGCCTTGGCGTCCGGCACAGGTGCCGGGTCCGGCCTGCGGCTTCTCCATCTCGGGAGCCCTCATGACACGCTCGCTCGACGGCCTCGTCTTCGTCCCGGTCACCGACCAGGCACCCGGTCAGGTCGGACGGCAGACCCGGTTCGCGTACCACGAGGAGGGCGAGCGGATCTGGGCGGAGTACTCCGGCGGGGACATCGTGCGCGGGTACCTGGTCGGTACCCGCGCGGGCGACACCCTCGACTTCCGCTACGTCCAGCTCCGCTCCGACTCCACCACCGCGTCGGGGCACTGCACCTCGCTCGTGACCGAACTCCCCGACGGCCGGCTCCGCCTCGAAGAGACGTGGAGCTGGGAGTCCCAGCCGGGCAGCGGCACCAGCGCGGTCGAGCAACTGCCCGCGTAAGAGCCCGGCGTCCCGGGGGCACTACGGCAGATCGGTGGAGAGGAAGGGGTCGAGGAGCGCGGACAGCGCGTTCGGGCGGTCCAGCGGGACGATGTGGCCGCAGTCCTGAAGGTGGTGTCCGACCAGGTCGTCGGCGAGAGGACGGAGTTGGTGCTCGAGCCCGCGGCCGACGGGGTCGGAGCCCGTTCGACACGATGCGGCGCAGGTGGTGTGCGGTGGTGGCGCGGATGCCGCGAGGACGCGTACGCCGGGGTGGGGGTTCTTGTCCACGTCCCCGCCGGACGTGGGGGGGGAGCACACGACCTCGGCGCGCCTGCTGCCGGATCAGGGGCCGCTGTTAGCCTGCCGTTCATGATCAAGAGCAGCCTGACCGGCCGAATAGGCCGTCTAGCGGGCGACAACGGGCCGGAGCGCGTGCTGATCGCCGCCAGTTTCGTCAACCGGGTCGGCAACGGTCTGTTCAACGCGGCGTCGGCGCTCTATTTCACGTTGGTCGTGGGCCTGCCCGCGGTGCAGGTCGGCGCCGCGCTCACCATCGCCGGAGTGATCGGACTGTGCGCGGGGATACCGGGCGGGCATCTGGCCGACCGGCGCGGGGCACGCACGATCATGATGTCGGCCCTCGTGGTCCAGGCGCTGTCGATGGCGGCCCTCGTCCTCGTCGAGAGCTGGGCCGTGCTCACGGTCGTCGCGACGGTCGACCAGGTCGCCGCGGCGGCCGGCGGGGCGGCGGCGGGCGCCCTGGTGGTCCGGGTCGGGGGTGACCGCCCGGCCCGGTTCCGGGCGAAGCTGCGCACGTTCGTCAACTTGGGCGTCGTCCTGGGGACGTTGGGTGCCGGGCTGGCGCTCGCCGCGAACACCCGCGGCGCCTACGTCACGCTGATCCTCGGCAACGCGGCCAGCTTCGCCCTGTGCGCGGCGCTCCTGCTCCTGCTGCCCCGCTATCCGGTGCTGGCCCCACCGCCGGCGCAGCGGCGCTGGGGCGCCCTGACGGACCGTCCCTTCCTGGCGTTCACCGCCCTCTACGGGGCCATGGGACTGCAGTACCCGGTGGTCTCGCTGCTGCTGCCGATCTGGATCTCCGAGCACACGGAGGCGCCGCGCTGGACGGTGGCCGCGCTGTTCGCCGTCAACTCCCTCTTCTGTGTGCTGATGCAGACCCGGATCGGCTCGCGTATCGAGACCCCGCGCGACGGCGGCCGGGCGTTTCGCACGGCGGGGCTGCTCTTCCTCGTCAGCTGCCCGATGATGGCGCTGGCGGCCTACGCACCGGTCTGGGCCGCGGCGGGACTGGTCCTGGCCGCGATCTTCGTCCACAGCCTGGGAGAGGTGTGGGAGTCATCGGCGGGATACGCCCTGGGCTTCGGTCTCGCCCCCGACCACGCCCAGGGCCAGTACCAGGGTGTCCTCGGTCTCGGTTTCAGCGCGGGCCAGGCTCTCGCCCCCGCGCTCCTCACCACGGTGGTGCTCGGCCTCGGCACGACGGGCTGGCTGCTGCTGGCGCTGTTCTTCGCGGCGCTGGGTGCCGCCGGCCCCTCCCTTGCCCGCTGGGGCATGCGGACCCGGCCGCAGCCGGCCGTGGCCGCGGAAGCGACGGGATGACCACGGTGCGGCTCCGGCCCTCAGCGGGCGCGCGAGGCCCGCTCGAGCGCGTCGGCCGGAAACGGCGTCCGCTTGCTCTCCGTGAGAAGGCGGCGGTGAAAGCCGTCCAGGACGACGGCGGTCCGGGCGTGTCGTTCGATGATCGCGGCGATCTCCGGCGTGACGCCATCGGGCTTTCGGCCCGCGATCCACGCGTGGAGGAACGCCTCGTGGTCGGTGCCGCCGCGCATGCCCTCGGGCAGATGGTGGCGGAGCAGGTGACTCGGGGTGTAGCAGCGGTCGTACGCGAGGTGCCGGGACAGGAACTCCGCCTCGTCCGAGGCGAGTTGGAAGCCGGAGCTCAGGGCGAGTCCGAAGTCCGCGAAGTAGAGCAGTCGTCCATCGGTCAGGATGTTGCGGAAATGGGCGTCGAAGTGGACGAGCCCGTGAGAGCTCATGAAGGCCGTCCCGCGCGCCAGAGCGTCCTCCACCCATGGGTACGGCGAGTCGTCCCCGCCCTGCGGGCCGGATCCCCGCTGGTCGGCGAGCCACGTGGCGAGGGTCTGGGGCACGTGTTCCAGGAACAGGACCAGACTGGAGGAGGAGCGGCCGATGGCCTCCAGCCGCTCGCGCACGGCCGTTGAGCCCTCCCAGTGCGCGACCGCACCGTCGATGCCTCCGAACTCGTCGACGAACCCCTCGGGAGGGGTGTCGGGCAGGACCCGCCAGTGGTACATCAGCGGAAAACCCTCGTACTCGTTCCCGAGGACCCAATGGGTGGTCATGGCGTGCACGGCCAGCTCGCGCCAGGCTCCGAATCCGGCCGACCCCACTCCGTACTGGTAGAACATCGGCAGTCCGAAGAGGTTCGCCGTCGAGCGCGCGTTCTCCGGCCGCGTCTCGATGTCCGTCAAGGGGACCCGCTTGACGAAGACGCGCGTCCCCCCGACCTCCCACTCCGCCGACCTGCCGCCGATGCCGGCCCCGAGGGGTGCGACGCCGGCCAAGACCTGGCTGAGCCGGTGGTCGCTCAGGAGCGACAGGTGCGTGGCGACGGTCCCGTACGTGGCGAGGCGCGCGGCATGGCAGGGGTCCGGCTGGTGCATCGACGGCTCCTCCGTACCCCGAACCCGTCCGGGGGCGGTCGGGTGCTTCGGCCGCGCCGGACCGCCCCCCACGGTCACAGGGTGCGGCTCAGGTGGTCGGTGAGCAGCCGGGTGAAGCGGGCGGGATCGGGCAGGTCTCCGCCCTCGGCGAGCAGCGCGCTGCCGTAGATCAGTTCGGCGATCTCCGCACGTGCGGGATCATCGACGCCCGAGTCGTGTGCCGTGCGGAGGGCGGTGACCAGCGGGTGAGCCGGGTTGAGTTCGAGGATCCGCTTGACCGGGGGAATCTGCTGGCCCATCGCCCGGTACATCTTCTCCAGGGTCGGTGTCACGTCGTGGGCGTCGCCGACGACGCAGGCTGCCGACGTCGTCAGGCGTGAGGAGAGGCGGACCTCCTTGACGTGCTCGGACAGGGTGCTGGTCAGCCAGGGCAGCAGGTCCGCGAAGTCCTGCTCGCGCCGGGTCCTGTCGGCGTCGGTCTCCTTTCCGTCGTCGGCGGACTCCGCGAGGTCGACCTGGCCCTTGGCGACGGACTGCAGCCGGTGGCCGTCGAAGGCCGGGACCCGGTCCACCCACACCTCGTCGACGGGGTCGGTGAGGATCAGGACCTCGTAGCCCTTGGCCGCGAAGGCCTCCATGTGCGGGGAGTTCTCCACCATCGCACGGGTCTCGCCGGTCAGGTAGTAGATGGCGTCCTGGCCGTCCTTCATGCGCTCGACGTACTCGCGCAGGGTGGTGGTCTTCTCGGGGTCGTGCGTGGAGGCGGCGGACAGCAGCCCGAGCAGGGTTTCGGTGTTGTCCGTGTCCTCGAGCAGGCCTTCCTTCAGCACGCGGCCGAACTGAGCCCACACCTTGGCGTAGCGCTCGGCGTCCTTGGACTGCATGTCCTTGATCGCGCCGAGGACCTTCTTGACCAGGCGCCGTCGTACGCCGGCGATTTGCCGGTCGTGCTGGAGGATCTCGCGGGAGACGTTCAGCGACAGGTCGTGTGCGTCCACGACGCCCTTGACGAAGCGCAGGTACTGCGGCATGAGCGCTTCGCAGTCGTCCATGATGAACACCCGCTTGACGTACAGCTGCACACCGGGCTTGGTCTCGCGCGAGAACAGGTCGAAGGGCGCCTGTGAGGGGATGAACAGCAGCGCCTCGTACTCGAAGGTGCCTTCGGCGCGCATGTGGATCGTCGCGGCCGGCGGCAGCCAGTCGTGGCCGGTCTGCTGGTAGAAGTCGTTGTACTCCTCCTCGGTGACCTCGCTGCGCGGCCTCGCCCACAGGGCCTTCATCGAGTTGAGGGTGTCGGTTTCGCGGCTGGACCCGCCGTCGGCGTCGGTGCGCTCCGCGGCCATCCGGATCGGCCAGCGGATGAAGTCCGAGTACCGCTTGACGATCTGCCGGATCTTCGACTCGGAGAGGTAGTCGGCGAGCCCGTCCTCGCTGTCGGCGGGCTTGAGGTGCAGGGTGACGGACGTGCCCACGGGCAGGCCGTCGACCGCCTGGAGGGCGTACGTGCCCTCGCCGTCGGATTCCCACTGGGTGCCGGAGTCGGTTCCGGCCCGCCGGGTGCGCAGGGTGACCTTGTCGGCGACCATGAACGCCGAGTAGAAGCCGACTCCGAACTGTCCGATCAGGCCGGCTTCGGTGGCGTTGTCCTTGGACTCCTTCAGCTTCTCCAGCAGGCCGGCCGTGCCGGACTTGGCGATCGTGCCGATCACCTCCACCAGGTCGTCCCTGGTCATGCCGATCCCGTTGTCACGCACGGTCAGGGTGCGGGCGGGCTTGTCGACCTCCAGCGAGATGTGCAGGTCGGTGGTCTCGGCCAGGGCGGAGTCGGTCAGTGATTCCAGCCGCAGCTTGTCCAGGGCGTCGGAGGCGTTCGAGATCAGCTCGCGCAGGAAGATGTCCTTGTTCGAGTAGATCGAGTGGATCACCAGCTGGAGCAACTGGCGGGTCTCGGCCTGGAACTCCAACGTCTCGACACTGCTGCTCATAGAGGTCTCTTTCCGTGTGTACGTGAGGAACGGACGGGGACTCGGGCCGGGACGGACAACGGTCCGCCGACGGCTTGGATGGGGGATGGGGGGGTGGGGGGACGGGGGGCGGGGGACGGTGAGGACGGGGGCGAGCCGTACCGTATGCGCCGGTGCGGATCTCCGCCGTGGACGTCAGTCCTCGCCGTCGGCCCCGGCGAGCCGGTCGCCCAGCTCGTCCATGTCCGCGACGAGGTCGGCGTGGGCGCCGAGGTGAGGGCGCATGCCGGCCAAGGGCGCGATGAGGTCGGAGGCGTCGGCCGCGCCGAGAGCGACACGCAGGGCGGCCTGGGCCGAGCGCGCGTCGGGCGCGAGGTCGCCGAGCGCGGTGATCTGACCGGCGAGGCTGCGCAGGTCGGCGGCGTGGGCGCGCGCCCAGGTGAGGGTGGCGCGTTCGGCGGCCCTGGCCTGGCGGGTGGCCGTCACACGCTGCTCGCCGGTGGTTCCGACGGCGCCGGGGCGGCCTCGCAGGTAGCGGCGCTCGGCGGCCTGGCGGCTGGCCACGCCGAGGGGAGCGGCGAGGTCGGCCCAGCTGACTCCCGCCTCGCGGGCGGTCTCGATCAGGCCGGTCTCCCACCCCGTGAGCTGCTCGCGCACCTGACGCAGCAGCACGAGGGAGGCCAGCGCCTGCTGCGGGCCGGGCCTGGAGGCGTCGGGAGCCTCGTGCTGGGCCTCGCGCAGCGCGTCGTCTATGGCGGCGAGGGCCGCCGCCGCGGCGAGGAAGGACGCCGGGCTGTGGGCGTCGGTACGGGGCGTGTCCGGCTGGTCGGCTGCGGTCACGGGCACCTCCCTCGATCTGTCATCACTTCGACGACGTCTTGTTTGTCATCCATCGGATGACATGTTACAACGGTTTCAGTGCAGCGCATTGGCAGCAACTGCCCGAAACCGCTGGAGGTGTTTTCACGATGTTGATGCGCACTGACCCCTTCCGTGAGCTGGACCGGCTGACGCAGCAGCTGATGGGACCGGGCACCTGGTCGAAGCCGTCGGTGATGCCTCTCGACGCCTACCGCGAGGGCGACGATTACGTGGTGGCCTTCGACATCCCCGGCGTGACCGCGGACGCGATCGAGATCGACGTCGAACGGAACATGCTGACCGTCAAGGCCGAGCGTCGGCCGGTGGCGAAGGCGGACGACGTGAAGGTGGAGCTGTCCGAGCGGCCGCTGGGCGTCTTCTCCCGGCAGATCATGCTCGCCGACACCCTCGACACCGAGCGCATCGCGGCGGACTATGAGGCGGGGGTGCTCACCCTGCGCATCCCGATCGCCGAGCGCGCCAAGCCCCGCAAGATCTCCATCGGCGTCGGCTCGAACCGCAAGGAGATCTCCGGCTGACACCGCCCCGGACCGGTGCGGAGGACGGCAGCCTGATCTCCCCCTCCCCGCCCTCCGCACCTCCGTGGACAGCCGGACGACACGAAGGGGTGACCGCCGATGACGCTACGACGCGAAGCGTTCCTCGACCACGTGAAGGAACGCGGCGCATACGACACCGCCGCCGAAGCCGAGCGGGTGGCACGCGTGGTGCTCGCCCTGCTGGGCGCTCACCTGGTCGGCGAGGTCCGCGCCCGGCTCGCGACACACCTGCCGGAGGGCTTCGCCCTGATCCTGCTCAACCCTCTGCAGAGCGCCGAGCCGCTCTCCCCCGAGCGGTTCGTCCGCGCGGCGGCGGCCTGGATCGAGGGTGCCACCGTCCAGACCGCGACCTGGGACGTCAGCGCCGTCCTGTCCACCGTCGCCGACGCGGCCGGCGAGGACCTGATGGGGCAGGTCCTGCTCCAGCTTCCCGTCGGCTACGAGCTGCTCTTCGGCCACCCCCAGACCACCTCACACGAACGGGGTGCCCTGCCCGGCACCCCCATGGCTCCATGAAAGGCGAGCACACCAGTGATCTCCGACGCGCGCGGACCGCTTGAGCACGAGCAGCTGTACTCGACGGCGTACGAGCAGATGCTGGAGAGGGTCCGCTACGAAGGCGCTTACCCCACCCGTGAGAGGGCCGACGAAGCCGTCCGCCTGGTCCTGGCCGGATTCGGACGCCAGCTGACCGGCGACGAACGCGTCGACCTGGCCGCCTGCCTGCCCCTGGAGGCGGCCCGCGTGCTGACCGCCCAAGTCCCCGACCCCCAGCCGCTGACCGGCTGGGCCTTCGTCAAGGACCTCGCCGCCCGCTCCGGCGCGTCCCTGGCCACCACGCGTTGGGACACCGGTTCCGTCTTCGCGGCGGTCCGCGCCCATACGGGAACCGGCCTGGTCGACCGGGTCCTGAACCAGCTCCCCCACGGCTGGGCCCTGCTGTTCGGCCAGGCCGAACTCACCCCCGCCGCGTAGACCGTAGGTACGCGCCGAACGGGCGGTGCCCGGCCCCGTCACCCGGTGCTGGACGAGGGAGGCCGGCGCATCGCCCAGCGGATGGCGACGGTTACCGCTGAGCCGGCGGGAGTGGCGCACCAGCGCTCGGCCCGGGGCAGCAGGGGAAGGTTCAACGGGGCACGGGCCCAGTCCGGCAGCAAGGCGACCGCCGCCGCCGCCAACATCGCGTACGGAGGCCGCGCCGGCCACGGCAGCGGCGGGTCGAGCAGGATGAACCGGGCCGCGGCACGGGCCGCGTCCGTGCCGCGCAGCTCGGGCCGGAAGGCATGGATCCGCTGCGCCAGTTCGGCTGCCGTGCGCGGGGGGCCGAGCACGCCCAGAGCGCTCCCGACGCGGGCCGCCGAGGCGATGTACGCGTCGCACTCGTCCTCGGCCAGGGGCTGGGCGCCGAATCGCTGGTGGGCGCGCAGGAAGCTGTCGACCTCGGCGACGTGCACCCACTCCAGCAAGTGCGGATCGTCGGCGCGGTACGGCTCGCCGTCGGGGGTGCGGCCTCTGACGCGTGCGTGCACCGCCCGTACGCCGTCCACCGCGAGCTGCGCGTCCTCGGCCGTCCCGTAGGTGGTGAAGGCCAGAAAGGTGCTGGTCCGCTGGAGTCGCCCCCAGGGGTCCCCCCCGGTAACCGGAATGGGCCTCCACGGCGGCCATCGCCCGCGGATGCAGCGACTGGAGCAGGAGCGCGCTCAGCCCGCCCACGAACATCGAGGCGTCGCCGTGGACCCGGCGGATCGGATCGTCGGGGGCGAACCACCTCGGGCCCGGCGTCTCGTGGATCCTGGCCCGGTTCTCCGCACCGGACGGACCCGCGACGCGGCTGAAGAGGGCGTCGCCGAGGCGGTCGCGGGCGCGCGGCCCGCCGCTCGACGCCGTCCAGGGCGGCAGCAAGCCTCGCAACCCTTTCACAGTTCGACCGTCCCTTTCACAGTTCGATTGTCGCTCCGACGCCCGGCGAGGGCGGGCCGGGCGCCGCGGCGCGGTCTCCACGACGCGACGGCCGGGTTTGCCGGGGCCGAGCGGGGGCGGCTCAACCGTCGTCCGCGGGCACCGGAGCGAAGGGGTGCAGGACGTCGTCGTTCCCGGCGATGACGCGGTAGCTGCTCTCGGGCATCTCGTTCCAGGCTCCCGGCAGGTCGTCGAGCGGCTCGGACACGATGAGACGCGTCTGCGGAGCGATGTTCCGCAGGAACGCCACGTCGGGATGCAGCTTGCGCAGGTCGTCCACCCGGCTGCTGTAGAACAGCGAACGCGAGGCGCGCTCGCTGGAGTAGCGGAAGGCCCAGACCCGGTGGCCGTCCGTGAGCGCGACCGTCATCTGGAGCGGAAAGTCCACCCCGTGCCTTCGGCCGACGTCCTCCACGACCCCCGCCATCCTGGCCACGGCCGCGGGCGGGTCCTGTTCCAGTCCCAAGGTGACCGCGAGGTAGAACATCACCTCGGAGTCCGTCGTTCCTTCGAGATCGGCGTAGAGCGCCGGGTCGATGCGCAGCGAGAGGTCGCGGCGCAGGAGGCGGAACCCGGCGATGGCGCCGTTGTGCATGAACATCCAGCGGCCGCGCCGGAACGGGTGGCAGTTGGACTGTTGCACCGCCGTTCCGGTGGACGCCCTGATGTGGGCGAAGAACAGCGGCGAGCGGACGTGATCCGCCAGCTCCCGCAGGTTGCGGTTGTTCCAGGCGGGTCCGACGTCCCTGAGGAGCGCGGGCGTGTCGCTCTCGTCGGTGTACCAGCCGATGCCGAATCCGTCGCCGTTCGTGGTCTCCACGCCCAGCTTGGCGTTGCGGCTCTGCTCGATCAGCGAGTGGGCCGGTTTGTACAGGATGGTGTCCAGCAGCACCGGAGTGCCGGCGTACACGAGCCAGCGGCACATTAGTGATCACCGGAATCCCTTGAGCTCTGTCAGGGCGTTGAGGAGGGTCTTGATCACGCCGTCGCTTTCGGCCTGGCCGTGGCCCGCTGGGCGGTCACCCGTACGACGGCGTCCGTCGGTCCAAGCGGTCGGGGAAGGGTTCACCGGGCGGCTTCCGGATCTCGGCCGTCCCTGCGCCGGGCGGGGCGGAGCGTCCGGCCGGGCCGGAGCGCGCCGCCCTTCGTGCGTTCCTCTCAGGTCGTGAGGAGCCGGTGGAAGAACGAGCGGTACTGCCGCAGCGCGTGGCGCAAGCTCTCCGTGTCGACGTCCTCGCCCTCGTTCCATTGCCCCTCCAGCTCCTTCCTGCGGTCCCCGAAGGTCGCGGCGAGTTTGCGGATCACGTCGGTGACGAGCGCGTCCGCATCGTTGACCGCCGCGCGGGGGTCGTCGACGAACCGGTTCTGGATCTCGTGCCAGCGGCTGCGGAAGGCCTCCTCGTCCTGAGAGCCGAGCAGCCGCTCCGGGGCGCCTCCCTCGTCCCCCTCGGGACGGGCGGATCGCTCGCCGGGCCCGGCCGGAGTGTCGCCGTCCCTGTCGCGGGCCGCCTCCGCACCGGTCCCGGCCTCGGGGCCAGGGGTGGTTCCGGGCCCCGCGTCGGCACCGGATCCGGTGCCGGTCGCGGGGTACCTCGTGTCGGAGTCGCCTCCGGCCTCGGTCCGGTGAGGCTCGTCCTCGCCGGCTCGCGCGCCGTGACCGCTGTGCTCGCTGTCGCCTACGTCGGTGCTTTCGCCCGGGTAGACGGGCGGAGCCGCGTCCGAGCCGTCGCCGGACCGCTCCGGTGTGTCGTTCTCGCGCATGTCGTGCGCCTCCTGATCAGGTCCGGCCGGGCCGGCGGCTCTCCCCGTCGTCGGAGAGGAGTTCGTCGAAGAGGGCCCGGTAGTGCACCATCGCTCCCCTCAGCTGTTCGGTGGTGGCCTGCCGCGAGGTGCTGAGCGTGTGGACTTCGTGCGCCGCGCGGTAGTGCTCCAGCGTCTGACCGTGTTCGACCGAGAGGTCGCGCGTCTGCTGCTCGAAGCCCTCGGTGGGGTAACCGCGCTCGCCCATGAGCGAGGTCACCAGGCTGTCCGCGTCGTGCACCGCCCCCTCGGGGTGGTCCACGAACTCTTCCTGGACACCGCGCCACCGCTCGGCATAGCGCTCCCGCGCCCCGCTCGACAGGGGCTTGATGTCCAGCGTTTCGTGGCGTTTCTCGCGCGCCCCGAGGTCGTGCTCGGCGGCTCGCTTGCTGCCGGCCTCGTCGACCGTCCGTTCGTACTCGGGTCCGAATCGCTCGCGCAGCCGTCGACGACGCCGCCTGTCGACGGCGATGGCCAGCACGATCACCACGAGCACCACCGCGGCGGGTATGACGATGGCGAGAATCGTTCCTGTCGACATCGGCGTCGCTCCCTTGGCTCGATCCCCCTACCCAGGGCGGCTCCCCCGTCGAGGTGCGTTGAAACGGCGGTTTCCGCGCGGGACTGCGTGCCTCGTCCCCCGGCGTGAGGCTCGCGAGCACCGGCGCCGGCTCGGCGGCCGGTCGCGGCCCTTCCCCCGGTCCCTGCCGTGGCGGGTAGCCGCGCTGATCCGGGGTAGCCGCCGTACGCCGAGGCCAGTCATGGTCCGTCGCCGGGCCAACGCGATATCTGGGAGGTGGGCGCATGTCCATGGCCACCGTGACGTCAGCACGCATGCCGCAGAACCGGCTGTTCGTACCACCTGGTGTGTACCGGCCACAGGCCGACACCTGGCTGCTGGCCGATGCCCTCTCCCGGGAGGAGCTGACGCCGGAGACGGAGGTGCTGGAGATCGGCACCGGCACCGGTGCCGTCGCGCTTCACGCGGCCGCCAGGGGCGCCCTCGTCACGGCGGTGGACGTGTCGTGGCGGGCTGTGATCGCCGCGCGAGTGAACGCCCTGCGGCAGCGACTGGCGCTCCGCGTGCTGCACGGGGACTTCGCGGCTCGCGCCCGGGGGCAGCGGTTCGACCTCGTCCTCTCCAATCCGCCCTACGTGCCCTCGCCCCACCCGCGGCCGCCCACGCGCGGCGCCGAAAGGGCCTGGGACGCCGGCCCGGACGGGCGGGTCGTCATCGACAGGATCTGCTCCGACGCCGCATCGATGCTGCGACCCGGCGGAGTGCTGCTCATGGTTCACTCCGGCATGTGCGACGCGCGGGCCACCGTGCGGAGGCTGGAGGGATCCGGGCTGGCCGCGCGGGCCGTCGCTTGCGCGCGGGTGCCCTGGGGGCCGGTGCTGCGGACGCGACGGGCCTGGCTGGAGGAAGCGGGCCTGGCGCGTGCGGGCGACGCATGGGAAGAGCTGGTGGTGATCCGTGCCCAGCACACCTGACCGCCCCCGGGCTCCCGCGCGCCGCGTGATGCTCGACCACCCCGGGCCCGCGCTGATCGAGGGCCCCGTGGAGATCGTCCTGGAGGACGGTACCGTCGCGCGCTCGGACCGGTTCGTCGTCGCCGTCTGCACCTGCCGCCGGAGCCGGACCTACCCCTGGTGCGACACCAGCCATCGCCCGCACCGACAGAACCCGTCGACCACGCAGAAAGGCAGTCGTCCGTGATCCCCCAGCGTTCCGTCGACTCCGCGGCCCCCCTGGCAGCCGGACGGGGTGAGGTGTCGGAGTCCGTCGTCACCGCCCTGCGCACCGGCGCGCGGCTCCGATGCCCCCGCGGAGCGGCGGTCAGAGCGGATCCGTGGGGCGAGGACCTCCAACTGGCTCTGTACGTGCTCTACGAACTGCACTACCGCGGCTTCGCGGACGTCGACGCCGAGCGGGAGTGGGACCCCGATCTGCTCCGCCTGCGCCGGGACCTCGAGTCCGTGATGAGGGAGGCCCTGCGGGCGGACCTGCGCGACGCCCCGCGCACCGTCGACGAGGCCTTCGGCCCCCTCCTCGTCGAACCCGTGGAGCCCACCGGCGGTGTCAGCCACCATCTGGAGAAACAGGGCGACCTCGGGCAACTGCGGGACTACGCGGCTCTGCGGTCCCTCTACCACCTCAAGGAGGCGGACCCCCATCTCTGGGTGGTACCCCGCCTCAGGGGCCGCGCCAAGGCCGGCATGGTGGCCATCGAGTACGACGAGTTCGGCGCCGGCCGCGCCGACCGCATCCATGCGCGGCTCTTCGCCGATCTCATGGCCGACCTCGGCCTCGATCCGGCGTACGGCGCCTATCTGGAGCACGCCCCGGCGTCCCTGCTCGCGACCGTCAACCTGATGTCCCTGTTCGGTCTGCACCGGGCCCTACGGGGCGCGCTGGTGGGTCATTTCGCCAGCGTCGAGATCACGTCCTCGCCCGGTTCCCGACGACTCGCGGCGGCGCTGCGACGGTGCGGGGCAGGCCCGGCGGCGGCCCGTTTCTACGACGAACACGTCGAGGCGGACGCGGTCCACGAACAGGTGGTACGGCGTGAAGTCATCGGCGGCCTGCTGGCCGACGAGCCCGAGCTGGAGGCCGATGTCGCCCTCGGGTGCGCGGCGACCCTGCTCCTCGAGGACCGGCTCGCCGCGGAGCTCCTGGGAGCGTGGGAGAGGGGACTCTCTCCGCTGCGGAAGCCCTTGGACGTCCCGTCGGGCACCGCCCGTGCCGGGCAGGATCCGGAAGACACCGCCTAACCCTCGATGCCGGTGGTCGTGTGGGCGGCGCCGACGGGTTTCGATTCGGGGGAGCCGCGCTGACGGAGGTAGATCGAGAGCACGACCATCGCGGCTACCGCGAGCAGTTCGGACTGCCAGTTCTGCAGGGTCCTGCTCCAGAAGTCAGGGGTGGCCACGTAGCCGGCCCAGCTGACGGGGTCCTGGAGCTGCCGGAGCCGCTGGTCGTTGTAGGCGGCGGTGCCGGCGATGGACTGGGCCGCCCAGGACAGGAGGAACAGGCCGCCCATGACGGTGCCCAGGGAGCGGGCGTAGAGGGTCTGGCGCCAGTCGCCCGTGCCGGCCCAGCGCGGCGAGTCGGGGCGGGCGTGTTCGCCCATGCGCTGCTCGCGCTCGCTCTCGATGCCTGCCTCGTGGACCTTCTTCGACTCCGGGGAGCCGCGCTGGACGAGGTAGACGGTGCCGAAGATGTAGAGGAAGAACTGGAGGAACTCCGACTGCCAGTTCTCGGTCACGTCGACGGCGAAGTCCGAGGAGGCCAGGTAGTCGGTGAAGGTGATCGGCTGAAGGCCGTCCACGGTCATCTGTTCGTTGAACTCGGCGTGGCCGGTGAGGGCCTGACAGGCGAGGACGACCAGGAAGGCGATGCCGAAGGTGAGGGTCAGGCTGTTGTCGCGCCAGAACCCCGCGCGTGCTTCGCGGTTGCCGTTCATCTCTGGAGCGCCCCGATGGTGATGAAGTAGCCGAGTCCTCCGAGGATGACGGCGAGCGTGGTGACGAAGAGGAAGCGCAAGGTCTCACGCGCCCTTCACCGTGCAGTCGTCGGGCCGGCCGGACGCGGCACCCTCGGAGCCGCCGAGAGCCACCCGTACCGCGGGCGCCGTGGCGACCGGTGGCGTCGGCCGGATCACTTCGAGTCGGCGCTGGGAACGGCCAGCGGGTCGCGCGGGGACTTCTTCTTCCCCGCTTCGAGCTCATCCCCGAGCTCGGTGAGCCGGTTGCGGCCCATGGCCTTGCGGACCTCCGGAAACCACTCCTGCTCCTCTTCCTCCACATGGTGGCGGACCTGTTCCATCAGCACGCTCATCTTCGCCTTGAAGCGCTCGTCGCCCGGGTCCATGTCCTTGAGCTCCGACAGCATCCACACCACCGCGTGGTGTTCCTCGACGCTCTCCAGGATGTGGTCCGTCGTGTCCGGTGCGGCGGCGCGGGCCGCGGGATAGAAGAACTTCTCCTCGATCCAGGCGTGGACGGTGGGCTCCTCGATCACCTCGTCGGCGATCCGGCGGCGCTCGGCCGTGTCGTCGTCGGAGGTCTTCTCGAACCGCTTGAACAGCTTCTCGACGGTCTTGTGGTCCTCGCGCAGAAGCACAATGGCATCCATGGGAGCCTCTCTCATCAGGTGTGGACGCGGCTGTTGACACCGTCGTGTCCGTCGGCCTGGTCGTCGTCGAACCAGTGGTTCCCGGCCGCCAGGTAACGGAAGGAATGGCCGCTGTGGGCCGGCAGCACGACCGTGGCGGCGCGCATGCCGTCGCGGCGGGGCAGAAGCGGGTGGGCCGCGGGGTTCCAGTGGTTGAAGTCGCCCACGACGCTGACGGGCCCGTCCGGGCTGTCGGCGGGAAGGACGAAGGTGATCCGCGTGCGGCCCTTGAGCCGCTTTCGTTCGAGCACGGGAGGCTCCTGACGGGCGGAGGTGGCGGGGGCCCGCCCAACGTCGAAAGGTGCGTCGCACCCCAGGGGCGCCACGCCGTCACCGGAGCGTCACTCACCTGGATGCCGCGATCGTGACCTACGCGGGTGGGGACCACGGCCGAGCCGGGCGCTACAGCGCCAGGACGATGCCGTACGCCAGGAAGAACAGCGCCACGAGGACCACCAAGGCGATGATGACGGCCAGGGGCCCCGCGGCCCAGCCGCGCTTCAACGGCCTGTGCGGGCCCGTTCCCGTTCCGGTGCCGGACTCCGCCGGCGGCGTGTCGCCCGTGGGAACGGAGCCGCCGCTGGTCAGACCGGCGGTGTGGCGCGGGTCGGGGTCCGGGTTGCTCGTATTCATGCCCGGCGGCTGTCCTGATCCCGTCCCGACATGCCGCACATCTGCCCCGGAGGCACGAACAGGTCGGGAGCGTGCAGCCGCGACTCCCCCGGCGCGCTGGCGCCGTCTCACCCACGCCACGCCACGCACGCCCCAGGACGTCCTGCCCCACCGGGCACACCGCACTCGATCACTCCCCGTAGTCGGAACAACCGGGATAGGCCCTGACCATCGGGGTAGCCGGACCATATGGACACAACCACCGAAACCACGCCGCTGCGCGCCGTCGCGCTGGTCTGCTCCCTGTCCCCCTCGCCGAAACGGTCGAGCTCCCAGTTGCTGGCCGAGCAGACCATGGCCGCGCTCGCCGACCACGGAGTGACCGGAAAGGTGATCAGGGTCGCCGACCACGACGTCAAGCCGGGCGTCGAGGTGGACATGGGAGACGGGGACGCCTGGCCGGAGATCCGCGACACCATCCTCGCCTGCGACATCCTGATCCTGTCCACGCCCATCTGGCTCGGCCACCCCTCCAGCATCGCCCAGCGCGTCCTGGAGCGGCTCGACGCGGAGCTCGGCGAGAGCGACGACGAGGGCCGCCCGCTCACCTACGGGAAGGCCGCTGCCGTGTGCGTGGTCGGCAACGAGGACGGCGCCCACCATGTCAGCGCCGAGCTCTTCCAGGGTCTCAACGACGTCGGCTTCACCCTTGCCCCGAACGCCGTCACCTACTGGGTCGGCGAAGCCATGCAGCGCACCGACTACCAGGACCTCGACAAGACACCCGAGAAGACGGCCGCCACGACGGCCACGCTCGCCGCGAACACCGCCCACCTGGCGCGCCGCCTCAAGAAGGCCTCGTACCCGCCCTCGTCCTGACGCCCGCGCCGTCGGACACGGAAGGAGACCGAGATGAACCACCACGACCAGGCCCACCTCACCGATCCGGTGACACTGCACCCACGGCCCCCGTTCCCCGAGCAGGACCAGGACCATCCCGGCTCGACCGAGGCGATGGACCCCCGCCCCGACCACGGTGAGGACACCTACCAGGGCCACGGCCTGCTGCGGGAGCGCAAGGCCCTGGTCACCGGAGGGGACTCCGGGATCGGCCGGGCCGTCTGCCTGGCCTTCGCACGGGAGGGCGCCGACGTCGTCTTCGCGCACCTGCCCGAGGAAGCCGACGAGGCCGAGGAGACCTCCCGGCTGATCCGTCAGGCCGGCCGCACGGCGCTGGCCGTCCCCTGCGACATCCGGCACGAGGACGAGTGCACCGGTCTCGTGGAAGAGGCCATGGGCGCGCTGGGCGGCATCGACCTGCTCGTCAACAACGCCGCCTACCAGATGGCGCAGCCGGACGGCATCGGGGCGATCACCACCGAGCAGTTCGACCGGGTGATGAAGACCAACCTGTACGGGATGTTCTGGCTGACGAAGGCCGCCCTGGCCCACATGCCCCGGGGAGGCTCGGTGATCAACACGGCTTCCGTGCAGGGTTACCAGCCCAGTCCGCACCTCCTCGACTACGCCATGACGAAATCGGCGATCATCTCCTTCACCCACAACCTGGCCCAGATGCTGGCCGGGCGCGGAATCCGGGCCAACGCCGTGGCTCCGGGACCCGTGTGGACGCCGCTCATCCCCGCGACGATGCCCGACCCGACGAGATTCGGCGAGCAGTCCCCGCTGGGCCGGCCGGCCCAGCCGGCGGAGATGGCGGGCGCGTACGTCTTCCTCGCCTCCGACCAGGCCTCGTACATCACCGGCGAGATCGTCAACGCCACCGGCGGGACTCCCCTGCCGTGACCCCCGACGAGGCCCTGCGCCTGATCGCCTTCCTCCTCGAATGGCGCGGGGCCTCGCCGTACCGGGTGCGGGCCTTCCACACCGCGGCCGACGCCGTCGGCGATCTGCCTCCGGGGCCGGTCGAGGCCGCACAGGCCGAACGGCTGCCCGGGGTGGGGCCGGTCACCGCCGAGGTGATCGCCCAGGCGTCCACCGGCGCGACACCGCGCTACCTCGCCCGGCTGCAGGCGGATGCCGCCCCGGGCGCGCGTGCCGGCTGGGACCTGGCGGCTGCGAGCACCGGGGACTGCCACCTGCACTCCGACTGGTCGGACGGCGGCAGCCCGCTCGAGCGGATGGCCGATGCGGCCCGCGCCCTGGGCCACCAGTGGGCCGTTCTCACCGACCACTCGCCGCGGCTCACGATCGCCCACGGACTGACCGCCGAGCGGCTCGCCCGGCAACTGGACGCCGTGTCCGAACTGAACTCCGCCATGGGCGCCGGGTTCCGACTGCTCACCGGTATCGAGTGCGACATCCTCGAGGACGGTTCCCTGGACCAGGACGAGGAGCTGCTCGGCCGGCTGGACCTCGTCGTGGCCTCCGTGCACTCCCGGCTCCGCTCGGAACCCGAGCCCATGACCGCCCGCATGGTCGCCGCGGTCCGCAACCCGCACGTCGACGTCCTGGGGCACTGCACGGGCCGGATCATCACCGGCCGGGGCCGCCCGCCGTCCCGCTTCGACGCCCGTGCCGTGTTCGCCGCATGCGCGGAGGCCGGCACGGCGGTGGAGATCAACTGCCGGCCCGAGCGACGCGACCCGCCGGACGACCTGCTCGCGCAGGCGGCCGCCGCGGGCTGCCTCTTCGCCGTGGACACCGACGCCCATGCCCCCGAACAGCTCCACTGGCAGAGCACGGGCTACGCGCGGGCGGCCCGGGTCGGCCTGGGAGCGGACCGGCTGATCACGAACTGGCCGCTCGGACGACTGCTGAGCAGCAGGACCGGCCTGGCGTGAGGCGCCTCTCCCTACGAACGGTTACGGCTCCCGTCGCCACTCCGACGGGAGCCGTAGGGTCCCTCTCCGCCCCCCGGCGGCCCGGGGCCCCGCCGTTTCAGCGGTCCGTGTCCCCGCCGTCGCGGCCGTCGGGCGTCGACCAGGAACCGCGAGCCGCTCTGGTGTCCGCCCGGGAGGCGTCGGCGGCCGACGCCCGACGGCGGGCCACTCGGCGGCTGCCCCACCAGAACGCGCCGAGGAGGACCGCTACGACGACCACCCCAATGACGACCGCGAAGAGCACTCCGTTGGAACCGGCCGACGCGAGCGTCGGGAAACCTGCGTAAGCAGTCATGATCACCTCTCCGCGAAGGACAGGGCCCGCGACCGGGCGCTGTGGACATGTCCAGCGGCTGTCCCCTCTCGGCCCGCGTAAACCCTGCCCGCCGGCCAGCGGGGTGTGGCACGTCCGTCGACGGGCCGGCGCGCGGTCGGGGCCTTCCCGCGCGGACACGCCCAGGCCCCGGGGCGGCGCGGGCCGGAGAGGACGGAGGCGTACGCGAGGGGAGACCGTCCGCCATGGAGACCCCTCATGGGCCCCCGCATGGGCCCCCTCATGGGGCCTCCTCATGGGGAGTTGCCGGCCCCGGTCACGAGATCGATCAGCCCCGGCAGCCCTGCTTCCGCAAGAGCGCGACGCTGGCGGTCGGCGGGGCTGCCGGCCTGCAGGTGTCGGTGGACGAGACCGCTGACCTCTCGAAGATCGCCCGCTTCCTCCAGGGCCGGCGTGATGTGCCGCAGGAGGGCGTACAGCAGGTCTCCGCTGCGGTGCGGACGGCCGAGCGGATCCAGCAGCGTCCCGTTCATGCCGTGCCGTGCGGCGTGCCAGTTCGCCACCTGTGTCAGCTCCGGTGCCACCACCGGCAGGGGCACCCCGGCCTTCTCCTCGACCACCGCCGCGGCCACGAGTCCTCGGATGATTCCGGCGAACATGACGGCTTCATCGGCCCGCAGCTGGACGTCCAGGCACCGCACCTCGACCGTGGGGTAGCGGTCGGACAGCCGCGCCTGCCAGTAGATCTGCCCCCGGTCGGCGATCACGCCCGAAGCCACCAGGTCCCCGAGGCGCCTTTCGTAATCGCAGAGTCCGTCGAAGAACGGCGGCGGACCGCTCACGGGCCACCGGCCGAACACGAGAGTGCGCCAGCTTGCGAACCCGGTGTCCCGCCCGTCCCACAGGGGCGAGTTCGCGGACATGGCCAGCAGAGCCGGCAGCCACCCCCTGATCCGGTTGAGCACCGCGACGCCCATCTCCGGGTCGACGACCCCGACGTGCACGTGCATCCCGCAGATCAGCTGTTCGTCCACCAGCTGCCGGGCCGCTCCCTCCATCCGCAGATAGCGCGCCGTGGGGGTCACGGGGACACGCGTCCCCCCCGCGCAGCGGCGCCGCACCGGTCGCGGCGACCCGGCAGCCGTTCGCCTCCGCGGCCGAGGCCACCCGCATGACGCAGCCGCAACAGGTGGCCTCCCACCTCGTCGAGGCTCGAGCACACGGGAGTGGCCACTTCTATCTGGGCCTGCAACAGCTCGTCCTGGATCTCGACGCCCTGCGCGAACGGGCCGAGGCCCGCCGCCCGGCGCACCACCCCCCACAGCCGGGACCGGGACGGCGGTCACCGGGTCCACCATGCAGATACTCTTCTTCGACGCCTACGGTGATCACGTCTTGCGGCTACCCACACTCACCGTGATCACCCGCGCCAGTTCCCGCTCGCCGGGATGAACCGGACGGCGGTCTTGGACGCAGCCGGGTAGCTGCCCCGCTCGCACGCGACGCCGACGTCGTCGGGGTCGCTTCCGTACCGGACGGATGCGTGGGGGCAGGGGTGGCGACCGCGACCGGCACGACGGCGGAGGTGCCCCGCCCGGCCCGGCCCGCCCGCGGGAGGAGCCCGCGGCAGACCGGTGATTCCAGGCGGGGCACCTGGCGCCGGCTCAATGCCCGAGCGCCTGGCGCAGTTGCTCCTTGTTCATGTGCGAACGGCCTTCGAGACCTTGGTCCCTGGCCTCCTGACGCAACTCCTCCAGGGTCTGGTGGGCGGTCGTGCTGGTCCCGCGGCTGCCGTTGCCGTTGCCGGGGTGGAGGACGACCTTGGTCCAGCCGTCATCGCGGTTGTCGAAGTGCTCGTACGCGGAGGGGGCCTCGTCGAGGCCCAGCTCGTGGGAGACGAGGAAGCTCGGCTCGGCCTTGCCACCGGCGATCAGGTCGCGCAAGGCCCGGTTGTAGCGCTTCACCGGGGCTTGGCCGGTTCCGATCCGCTGGCCCTTGAACCACAGCATCCCGAAATCCAGCGGCACCTTCCCCTGGGCTTCGAGTTCGCCCTGGGCTTCGGCGCCGCCGGGGTCTTCGGGCAGGAAGACCCCCACCACGCCGATGCCTCCGGTGAACCGGACCGTGTCGATGAGTCCGTTCATGGTCAGCGTCGCGTCCTCGGTCCCCTGGGGGTCGTGGGCCTGGTAGCCGACGCATTCGCAGCCGTTGTCCGCCCCCAGCCCCAGGGTGGCCTCCTTGACCACCTCGGCCGGGTCCTGCTCCGCCGTGTTGATCGGGATCGCCCCGATCTCCTCCGCTATGCGGAGCCGGTCGGGCTGGTGGTCGGCGACCCAGACCCGGCCGGCGCCCTTGAGGATCGCCGAATAGGCGGCCATCAGACCCACCGGGCCCGCGCCGTAGATGATGGTCTGGTCTCCGGGCTTGACGCCGGCCATCTCGGTGGCGTGGTATCCGGTGGGGAAGATGTCGGCGAGCATCACGTAGTCGAGCTGTCGCCCGGGGGCGTCCTCGCCCAGGCGCAGGGCGTTGAAGTCGCCGTAGGGGACGCGCAGGAATTCGGCCTGGCCTCCCTGGTAGGGGCCCATTTCGGCGAAGCCGTACGCGGCCCCCGCCTTGTCCGGCTCGGGCTGCATGGTGAGGCAGTAGTTCGTCAGCCCCTGCTCGCACTGCTTGCAGAAGCCGCACGCGATGTTGAACGGGAGGACCACCCAGTCGCCGGCCTTGACCTTGGTGACGGCCTCGCCCACCTCGACCACCTGGCCGAGGTTCTCGTGGCCCAGGGTGCGACCCGACTCGAAGGAGGTCCGGCCCTCGTACATGTGCAGGTCCGAGCCGCAGATGTTGGTGGTGGTGATCTTCACCAGGATGTCGGCCGGGTGCTCGATCTTCGCGTCGGGGACGTCCTTGACCGTCACCGACCGGGGCCCTTCGTACACTGCAGCTTTCATGATCTTCCCTACCGGCGCCGCCGCGCGTCGTGCTTCACCGACGGAAGCGGCGTCTTGCTGGGTGGCGGCGCGGAGGCGGCGGGACCGTGGGGTGACGCCCGCCTCTGCGGAGTAAGGCTTCTCTCCCGTCCTTTCCGCGTCGAGCGGACCGGGCGCGGGATCTTGCCTCCCAGGCCCCTGCCCACCGGCAGCATGCTCAACCACCACCGTGAGGGCGGACGTTCGCGATCACGACGGTCGTCCCGGCCTCGCATCGCTCGTAGGCCGCGTCCGCGCCCCGGGGTGTCCCTGCGGAGGCGAAGGCGTACGGGGCGCGGGTGAGGCCGGCCGTGTCCCGTCCGGGCCGCGGTCGGTGCGGTGCGGGCCGGTTCACCCGGGCCAGGTTCCGGTCAGGCGGCGGGTGGTGGCGGCTCCGGCCCGGTCGACGGCGGCTCGGACCACGGCGAAGATCGCGCCTTGCAGGGCCGCCGCCAGGAGGATCTCCCGCCAGGTGCGCTGCTCGTCGGTGGCGGCGGGGGCCTCGTCCTCATGGCCGATCACCTTCCAT
>NZ_BAAAXG010000002.1:300000-395574 GCF_039535475.1 Streptomyces showdoensis
GTCCGGCCCGGGCAGAGCCGGGCAGTCGGTGGTACGACGCCGAGGCCGGGCCGCTGGTCCGGCCGTACGCCCTGACCGGCGGCCGCACCAAACCGGGACCGAGCAACGTACGGTTCGACCTCATCGCGCTCGTCGTCGTCGACGACGACCCGCCGGGCGGGGCCGAGGAGTCCCTGCTCGGCCCCGAGCACCGGTCCCTGCTCGCCCTGTGCCGGGCCGAGACCCAGTCGGTCGCCGAACTCGCGGCCGACGCCGACCTCCCGGTCGGCGTCGTGCGGGTGCTCCTCGGCGACCTCCTCGAAGCGGGGTTCGTACGGGTCAGCAGGCCCGTCCCGCCCGCGCAACTCCCTGATGAACGCATCCTGAGGGAAGTAATCGATGGCCTACGAGCGCTCTGAGAGCACCCCGGCGGGCGGCGTGGACACCACGGCCCTCGCGCTGAAGATCCTGGTCGCCGGCGGCTTCGGGGTCGGCAAGACCACCCTCGTCGGCGCCGTGAGCGAGATCCGGCCGCTGCGGACGGAGGAACTGCTCAGCCGGGCCGGGGAGTCGGTGGACGACACCGGAGGCGTCGCCCAGAAGACCACCACGACCGTCGCCATGGACTTCGGCCGCATCACCATCCGTTCCGGACTCTCCCTCTACCTCTTCGGGACCCCGGGACAGGACCGGTTCTGGTTCCTGTGGGACGAGTTGTCCCAGGGGGCGCTCGGCGCGGTCGTCCTCGCCGACACCCGGCGCCTGGAGGACTGCTTCCCCGCCGTCGACTACTTCGAGCACCGCAAGATCCCCTTCGTCGTCGCCGTCAACTGCTTCCCGGGCGCCCGGACGTACGGCGCGCACGACGTCTCGCGCGCCCTGGACCTCGACCGCGGGACCCCGGTGGTGCTCTGCGACGCCAGGGACCGCGACTCCGGCAAGGAGGTGCTGATCCGCCTGGTCGAGTACGCCGGCCGGATGCACACGGCACGGCTTCTGGACTCGGTGGGATGAGCGCCGTCGGGCGTCGCGTGCGCGGGGCGGCGCGCAGGTGGCGACGGGTGCTTGCTCTGTCCACGACAGTGCGTAAGGCTGACCGGTGACAGGCACCAACAGGGGGAGGACCACACGATGGCGTTGGACCGAGGACTCGACTGGCTTCTCGACGACCTGACCGGTCGGGTCGATTCCATACAGCACGCACTGGTGTTGTCGAACGACGGCCTGGTGACCGGGGCGAGCAGCGGCCTGGCCCGGGAGGACGCGGAGCACCTCGCCGCGGTCTCCTCCGGTCTGCACAGCCTCGCCCGCGGCTCCGGCCGGCACTTCAAGGCCGGGCGGCCACGGCAGACGATGGTCGAGTTCGACGAGGCCCTGCTCTTCGTGACCGCGGCCGGGGACGGCAGCTGCCTGTGCGTCCTGAGCGCGGCGGAGGCCGATGTCGGCCAGGTCGCCTACGAGATGACGCTGCTCGTGAACCGGGTCGGCGAGCACCTGGGCGTGGCGGCGCGACAGCCCGGCGGCGAGGTTATCCACAGGCCGAGCGAAGGATAGTCACTACGGGTTACGGTCGTCACCGAGAGTATTCACGACTCGTGGGGGAGGACCGACCGTATGGACACGCAGGAGAACGGCTCGCCGACGGTGGCACCGGGGCGGGCGGCAGAAGAGCTGGGACTGCGGCGCGACGAGTTCCAGCTCGCCGTCCAACTGGGCGTCGTCCGGACCGTACCGGGACGGGCGCAGGGGACGGCGACGGGCTCCGCGCCCGCCGCCGGCCCGGACGGGCCCGCGGGCGCGGCCCGCCGACGCGTGCACCGGAGCGAGATCGAACGGCTCAGAGCCGCCCCGGACTTCCCCGACGGACTCAGGGACCGGGTCCGCCTCGTCGGCGCGACGGAGGGTGCCGGTCTGATGGAGGTCACCCGGGACCGCTTCACCAGACTCGCCAGGACCGGCCACTTCAGCCCGCTGAGGTTCTACGTCAACCGCTATCGACGGGTCGTCTGGCTCTACCCCGCCTCCGAACTGGGCGAGTTCGCCCTCAACCACCCTGGCCTCCTCAGCGGGCGCCTCCCCCTCGACGTGCGCTCCAGGGCCGAGGGCTTCGAGGACTGGCGGCCGCGCAACTGGAGGGCCCGGCGGCTCGGTTCGCTGCTTCGGGCGAGCGACGACCCCTGGGTGCGCACGGCGGCGATCGCCTCGCTGCTCGACCCCCTCCAGCTGGCGGAGGTCGTCGACGACCCGTACGAGCGGGTCTATGTGGACCGGCTCCGGCCCGCGCCGCCCGCGTGGCGTCCGACCGGCCCGACCGCCCGCGAGATCGCCGACCGGCTGATGCTCGCGGACGACCCGGACGAGATCCTCTGGCACCGGATGAGCCTCGCCCTCGCCCTGGACGAGGCCCGGGCCGACCGCCCGGCCCCACGGCCGGACGGACGGAGGGGGCCGCCCGCCGCCGCGGTGGGGGCGGAGGCGGCGCCCGTCCGTGAGGACGGTGAGGGGCAGGAGGACGATCCTCCGTCCGGCGCACCCGGCCCGGTGCGCCCGGCGGGCGTCACCCGGCCGCCCGGGAGGCGCGTCAGGCGCGGCCTGCTCGACCGGCTCCGTCGCAGGCGCAGGGAGGCGGTGCGCGGCTAGGCCGGGTGGCGCGGGGCAACGGCGGAGGACGGAACCGCCGAGCGGCGGTGCGATGCCCGGCGGAACTGCGGAGCGGCGGAACGTCGCCCGGCGGTCGGCCGGCGGTCGGCCGGGGTGCGGAGGGGCGGGGGCGCGGGCACGATGGGCGCATGTTGCTGGCCCGGGTCGCGGACGTGTCGGGGAAGGTCGCGGCCACCTCGGCGCGGTCCCGGAAGATCGGCCTGCTGGCCGAACTGTTCGCGGAGGCGGCGCCCGAGGAGAGCCCGCTGGTCATCGCCTACCTCTCCGGGCGGCTTCCGCAGGGGCGGATCGGCGTCGGCTGGAGCGTGCTCAAGCACGTCGTCCCGCCGGCCGTCGGGCCCGCCGCCGAGCCGACCCTGACCCTCGCCGGCACCGACGGGGTCATGACCGAACTCGCCGCCGTCTCCGGCGCGGGGGCGCAGGCGCGTCGCGAACGGCTCGTACGCGGGCTGATGGAGGCCGCCACCCTCAGCGAGCAGGAGTTCCTGATCCGGCTTCTGTCCGGGGAGGTGCGCCAGGGGGCTCTCGACGCCATCGCGCTGGAAGGGGTGGCCCGGGCCGCCGAGGTGGCACCGGAGGAGCTGCGGCGGGCCGTCATGCTCGAAGGCTCGCTGCCCCGGGTGGCGAGGGCCGTGCTCGCCGAGGGCGCCGCGGTGCTCGACACGTTCACGCTGCGGGTGGGCAGTCCCGTGCAGCCCATGCTCGCCCACACCGCGGGCAGCGTGACGGAGGCCCTCGGCGGCCTCGGGCCCTGCGTCGTGGAGGAGAAGCTGGACGGGATCCGCATCCAGGTCCACCGCCTCGGCGAGGAGGTCCGGGTGTACACCCGCTCCCTCGACGACATCACCGACCGGCTCCCCGAGGTCGTCGCCGTCGCCCTGGAGACGCGCGGCGACGGGCTCGTCCTGGACGGCGAGGTCATCGCGGTCGACCCCGCGACGGGGCGGCCGATGCCCTTCCAGGACATCGCCTCCCGGGTCGGCTCCCGGGTCGACGTGGCCACTGCACGGGCCGCGCTGCCCCTGTCGCCGGTCTTCTTCGACGTGCTCGCGGCGGACGGCCGGGTGCTCGTGGACCTCCCGGGGGAGGAGCGGCACCGGGTGCTCGCCCGGCTGCTGCCCGAGCCGTTGCGGGTGCGCCGCAGCGTCGTCGCCGACCCGGCGGAGCCCGGCGCGGCCGAGGCCGCCGAGGACTTCTTCCGGGAGGCGCTGGCCCGCGGCCACGAGGGCGTGCTGGTCAAGGCGCTCGACGCGCCCTACGTCGCGGGGCGCCGGGGACGCAGCTGGCTGAAGGTGAAGCCCGTGCACACCCTGGACCTGGTGGTGCTCGCCGCCGAGTGGGGGCACGGGCGGCGTACCGGGCTGCTGTCCAACCTGCATCTGGGGGCCCGGGCGGCCGACGGCACGTTCGTGATGTTGGGGAAGACCTTCAAGGGGCTCACGGACGAGATGCTTCGTCTGCAGACCGAGCGGCTCGGCGAACTGGCCGTGTCCGACGACGGGTTCACGGTGCGGGTGCGGCCGGAGTTCGTCGTGGAGGTCGCCTACGACGGGCTCCAGCGCTCCACCCGCTACCCGGCGGGGGTGACCCTGCGCTTCGCCCGGGTCCTGCGGCACCGCCCGGACAAGAGCGCGGCCGAGGCCGACACGGTGGAGCGGGTCCTCGCGGGCGGCTGAGAGCCGTCCACAGGGAGGGCGGAGGGCGGAGGGGGGGAGGGGGGTGCCCCTATCTTTGGTCAAGGGAAACGGGGGTGCGTCGAGTCGGTGAGCCGGGGCAGCATGGCGGGGTGGCTGATCTGCTGTGGGATGACGTGAAGTGCTTCTTCGACCCTTCGGCCGCAGCAGCGTGACCAGTCGACGCCGTCCGGCCTTGCGTATCTGGTCCGGGGAGCCGAACCGTTCCAGCAGGGTGAGGATGGCCGGGTGCTGCAACCGCGGTCCCAGCACCCGTTCCAGGGAGGGATGGATCTGGGTCAGCAGGCCGTGCAGCCGGTTCGCGACCCTGGTCGCCTCGCCGGCCAGGTCGTCGTCGAACCCGACGATCATCTCCAGCTCGGCGATCGTCTCGTCCTCGCCGTCGATCGCCCGCAGTGTGTGCGGCATCGCGCGGGCCGCGTCCGCGATGATGAAAGCGTCTCTCGCGTCGGTCTTGGCCTCGCACGGGTAGAGGTCGGCGATCCGTCTCATCGTCAGCCCCGGCAAGTAGGCGACCGGGCAGCCCATGTCCCGGGCGACCGCCAGCGGCAGGGCGCCGATCGAGGCCGGCTGGTCGACCACGACGAGCACCGTTCCGTGCTTGGCCTGGAGTTTTGCGAACAGCTCGCGGAGTTTGGGCTCGGTGTTGGGCAGGCGCTTGTCGAACGCCTTCTTTCCGGCCGGGGTGACGGCGGTGGCGTGGTGTTCGCCCTTGCCGACGTCCAGGCCGAGGAAGACGTCGATGTCGCCGGTGTCGATCACGCGCAGGCCCCTCCATCACGCTTTCGTCCGGCCTTGCCTCGGCACCGAGCTGCCACATCCACGTTACGGAGAGCTCTTCCAGCCTGGGTGAAGCCGGTGCTCAAGCCCCTCATCACCGGGTCCGGCGATGCCTCCGGACCCGGTGACACCACCCCCCGGATCCTGAACAACAAGGGGGGGGGAAGTCATGCCGGACCCGAAGGCCGGAGGCCCCATTGCGGAGCCACGGAAAAGGTAACGGGGGGGAGGGCCCCCGGGGTCAGCGGTTGTCGTCCGTGTGGCGGCGGCGGACCCAGAGCGGGAGGACGAACCAGCACAGCAGGTACCAGAGGAACAGGCCCCCGACCAGCCAGGGCACGTAGGAGGCCCGTGTCGCCACCCGGAGCACCAGCAGCAGGGCCGTGGTCAGGGTGGCGAGGAGCAGCACGAGCCCGACGGAGATCAGCCGGGAGGTCCAGATGACCGCCCGGGGCTTGAGGCGGCGCCCGGCGACCATCCGGTGGAAGGAGACCGGGCCGATCAGCGCCCCGATCGCCGCGGCGGAGAGCGAGACGGTGATCACGTAGATCGTCCGGTCGGTGTCCGGCAGTTCGGCGAAGCGGGGGGTGAAGACGACCGTGAGGAGGAAGCCGAAGAAGATCTGCACGCCTGTCTGGGCGACCCTGATCTCCTGCATCAGTTCGCCCCAGCGCCGGTCCGCCCGTTCCTCGGGCGTCTCGTGGCGCCCGCGGCGCAAGCCCGCGTCGTCGGGCCGCGCGGGTTCGTCCTGCCCCGCGGGTTCGTCCTGCCCCGCGGGTTCGTCCTGGCCCGCAGGTTCGTCGGGCCCCGAGGGTTCGTCGGGCCCCGCAGGTTCCTCGGGGCTCGCGGGTTCCTCGGGGCTCGCGGGTTCCTCGGGCCCCGCGGGTTCCTCGGGCCCCGCGGGTTCGTCAGGCCGCTCCGGTCCTCCGGCCACCTGTCCTCCCGTGTCCCTCTCGATGTTCCTCTCGTGTCCCTGCCTGCCCCTGGCTGTCCCTGCCTGTCCTCCGTGTCGCTCCCCTCCACCGTGCCACGAACCTCGCGGTACGCCCTGCCGGGGGGCATGCTGGAAGCGGGACATGAGGAGATGAGCGACGTGTACGACTTGCACATCGACACCGATGTCACCGTGCAGCTGAGCGAATGCTGCCGGGAGGACGCCCAGGCCGTCTTCGAGGTCCTCGACCACACCTATCAGCTCGAGGACATGACGGCACCGGGCCCCAAGGCGGCCACCGGGCCCGCCACCACCGTCTGGATGGCCACCTTCGACACGGCGGGGGGCCGGCACGAGAAGACCCCGCCGGTCCGGCTGACCGCCATGGTCGGCGCGACGCTCACCGGCGGTTACCACGCCGTCGACGAGGTCGAGAAGGTGCTGGCACGCAGTTTCGACATCCAGTCCCTGCAATCCGTCTCCGGCGACCAGGAGACCGAGGCGCGACTCCTTCTCGCCTCCCGCTGAACCGTGACTCCGGGTGACGTCATGCGACCTCGTGACCCCATGAACCCGTGACCCCGTGACCCCCGAGCCCCCGGGCGGAGCGGACGGGCGCCGCCCGGGGCCGTCCTGCGCGGACGGGCCAGGAGCCGGTCCGGCGCCCGGCCGGGGCCCCCTCGCGGCGCAGCTATACACCGTGTGTAGAGTGCTGGATGTGCCGGAAGGCCCCGCCATGACCAGCGCGGGCCCGGCACTCGAACCATCTTCGGGGAAAGTGGGTAGCTCATGTTCCGAACCAGGTCGGGCCGACGCCGGGGACCGGCGGTCGCCCTCCTCGCCGCCGCGTCCCTGGTCCTCACCGTCTCCGGCTGCTCCGCGGACACGGTCACCCCCGGTGACGCGCGCGGCGGCGCCCCGGTGGACCGCAAGGGCGCGGCCGCCGCCGGCGTGGACTGCGCCAAGGCCAAGTGCATCGCGCTCACCTTCGACGCGGGACCGGGCAAGGACACGCCGCACCTCCTGGACGTGCTCAAGGAGAAGAAGGTCCACGCGACCTTCTTCCTGCTCGGCAAGAAGCACGTCGACCGCTATCCGCAGGTCGTCAAGCGGATCTCGGACGAGGGGCACGAGGTCGCCAACCACACCTGGACCCACGGGATCCTCACCGACCTGGACGCCGCAGAGGTCCGCGACGAGCTCTCCCGCACCCAGGACGCGATAGCGAAGATCACCGGGCACAAGCCCACCCTCATGCGCCCGCCGCAGGGCCGCACCGACGAGACCGTCGCCGAGGTGAGCCGCGAGCTCGGTCTGGCCCAGGTCCTGTGGAGCATCACGGCCAAGGACTACTCCACCACCGACACCGCGCTCATCCGGAAGCGGGTGCTGGACCAGGCCCACCGCGACGGGATCATCCTGCTCCACGACATCTACGACGGCACCGTCCCGGCCGTGCCCGGGATCATCGACGAGCTGAAGAGCCAGGGGTACACCTTCGTCACCGTGCCCGAGCTGCTCGCCCCCGGGAAGGCCGAGCCGGGTGTGGTGTACCGCCCCGAGAAGGACGACTGATCCGGCCGGAGCCGTGGAGCGGGTGCCAAAACGGGTGAGGTGACTCACATCCGGCACAGGGGACACCCCGGAACAAGGGGCGAAGGTTTAGCGTTCATCTGTATGTGACGGTGAAGGGGCCCGGTGCCCTAGGTCCCCCCCCAAGTGGCGACCGCCCTTCCGCTACGTCACGGCAATCGGCCCCGGTTGGAATCCCCCGTCCAACCGGGGCTTTGTCGACTCCGGGCGCAGGCCTCGCACGCCCCGCACGCCCCCTGAGCACCCTCTTGGCGGCGCGTGCCCCGGCGTGTCCGACCCCTTCGAGTGAGTCGTACGGGCCCTCCGCATGGCCGGTACGGCGCCGGGCATTGATCGCCACGAACGGCGGCGAGCACGCCGTCCGACCGCCCCGATCAGGCCCGCCACCAGGGGGAACCCCATGCGTCACGGAATCCGCAGCGCACTCGTGACGGCCGCGGCCGCCCTCGTCCTGGCCGGCTGCGCCACCGTCCGGCCCGGCCTCCCGGGGCCGCCGGCCGCCACCACGCGGCAGGAGCAGGACCGGCTCCTCCGGTCCGTCGAGCACCGCCTCGTCGCCGACTGCCTCGACGACCGCGGCCTCGCCCTCACCACGCGTGCCCGGGCCCCCGCGGAGGACCGCCGGCTCGAGGCCGCACTCTTCGGCAGCGGACCCCGCGAACTCTCCCTGACCCTCGCCGGCGGGCTCACCGTCACCGCCAACAGCGACGGCTGCGTCGCCACCGCCCGCGCGAGCCTCTACGGCGACCAGTCCCGCTGGTTCCGCGCCCAGGTCACCGTCGACAACCTGCACGCCGAGGCCCAGGCCCGGATGAAGGACGACCCCGCGCACCGGGCGGCCCTCGACCGCTGGACCCGGTGCGCCGCACCGGACGGCGAGCCGCGGGACGCCCGCCCCGACCCGATCCTCGCCGAGCGCTGCTCCCGCGAGAGCGGACTCGCCGACGTCCGGGCCCGGCTGGAGCCCGTCGAGCTGGCCGCGGTGCGCACCCTGCACCGCGACCAGGTCACCGCCTACGAGCAGCTGCGCGCCCGCGCGCTGCGGCGGGCAGCCGCGCTGTCCGCGACCACCCCCACGACGAAAGGCAACGACGCTTCATGAAGCGATTCCTCGGCTCCACCGCCGCCGCCGTGCTCGCCCTCGCCGGCGGACTCGCGCTGACCGCACCGGCCGCCGCGGCCGAATGCCCCTCAGGGGAGTTCTGTGTGTGGCAGGACGCGAACTTCGGCGGCCAGCGGGCCAACTGGAGCGGCGACGACGGCTGGTGGGAGAGCTGGATCGCCGACACCGACTCCTCCTGGGCCAACCACGGCATCTCGGGCCCGGGCATCAAGGACCACGTCCGGGTCTACGAGAGCGCCTGGCAGGGCGGCTCGATGACGGTCTGTCTGGCCCCCGGTCAGGAGGTCGGGTCCAACGGCGCGGCCAACGACCGGGGCGACTCACACATCTGGGCCACCGGCTGCTGAGCCCCCGCCGGACGCCCGCGCCCCGCCCCCTAAGCTCCGGGGAGGCGGGGCGCGGCGTTCCGCCGGACGGTCAGCCGCGCGGGCCGCCCGGGTGTCGCAGGGCCGAGGAGAGCAGCAGTCCCGCGCCCCGCACCGTGCTGGTGGCCGGGTCGTTCGCCAGACGCAGCCGGACGCCGAGGCGCAGGGCGAGGCGGCTGGTCAGGTCGAGACGGAGCGCACCGCCGCCGGTCACCAGGACGCCGCGGCCCAGCGCTCCGCGGACCGCGCCCGTCGAGTCCCGCCGCCACAGGTCCACGACCATCTCCGCGGCCGCGTGCACGACCGCCCCCGGCGAACCGCCCGCCTCCGCGAGGTCGTCGAGGCCGACCTCGGCCAGGCGGGCGTCCTGGACGGCGCCGTCGACGAGCAGGGTGACCTCGGTCAGCTCCGCCCCCAGGTCGACCACGAGCAGCGGGCCGCCGCCCGAGGGGCCCGCGTAGGCCGCGGCCGCGCGGGCGCTGTTCACCGACACGATCCGCGCCGGACCGAGCCCGGCGACCATCCGCCGGGCCTCCTCGCGTTCCGCCGGGCCGGCCAGCACCGGGTGGCAGAGCATCACGACGGCCTCGTCCATCGTTCCGCCGAACGCCGACTCGGCGACCTGGCGGAGCAGCCGCCGGTGCGGGGTGGCGTCGGTGACCCGCCCGCGCCGCACCGGCCCGCTGGGCACGTCCGCGACGACGCCCGCGCCGGGTGCCCACACCCGGGTGCGTGAGCTGCCGATGTCCAGGGCGAGCCCGCGAACCGCCTTCTGCGCCGTACCCATCCGCCCGCTCCTGCCACTGATCATGAGGTGATTTAGCGGCATCACTATGCAATATCCCGGGCGATAAAGCTATGGCCCATCGGATTGCAGGAAGCTGCAGCCGGTCAGGCCTCGCCGCCCAGCCACAGGTCGGGGCCGAAGACCTCGTAGTGGACCGCCGCCGGGGCCACCCCGCGGGCGAGCAGGTCGCCGCGCACCGCGCGCATGAAGGGCAGCGGGCCGCAGAGGTAGGCGGTGAGGTCCGTCGGCAGGTCGAGTTCCGCGATCCGGGCCCGGCCGCGCCCGGCGTCGGCGGCGCCCGGTTCCTCGTACCAGAGGTGCAGCGAGCCCTGCGGCAGCGCGTCGACCAGGCGGCGCAGCTCCTCGCGGTGTGCGTGGCTCTCGGGGGAGCGGTCGGCGTGGACGACGGTCACCGGGCGGTTCGAGCCGGTGGCCGCGAGGTGGTCGAGCATCGCCAGCATGGGCGTCGAGCCGATGCCGGCGGAGGCGAGCAGCAGCGGACCCTCGCCCTCGGGGAGGACGAGGTCGCCGAACGGCGCCGAGACGGTGAGCCGGTCGCCGACGGCCGCGTGCGCGTGCAGCCAGGACGAGACCTCGCCGGCCGGGTCGCCGTCGACCCGCTTGACGGTGATGCGCCATTCGGGTCGGCCGGGCGCGGCGGAGAGGCTGTACTGGCGGATCTGCCGGGCGCCGTCGGGGAGCGTGACCTGGACGCTGACGTACTGGCCGGGGCGGAACGCGCCGGCCGGCCGGCCGTCGACGTGGCGCAGCACGAAGGAGGCGGTGTCGGGGGTCTCGGTGCGCCGTTCGGCGATCTCCATCGGCTGCCACACCTGCCCCTCCGCGACGCCCTGCTCCTGGTAGAGCCGGGCCTCGATGGCGATGAGGGCGTTGGCCATCAGCCAGTACACCTCGTCCCAGGCGCGGGCGACCTCGGGCGTCACGGCCTCGCCGAGCACGGCGGCGATCGCGGCGAAGAGGTGCTCGTGGACCACCTTGTACTGCGCGGAGGTGACGCCGAGCGAGGCGTGCTTGTGGGCGATCCGGGAGAGCATCACGTCGGGGCGGGCCCCGGGCTGCTCCAGCAGCGCCCCGGCGAAGGCGGCTATGGAGCCGGCCAGGGCCTTGCGCTGGTCGCCGGTGGCCTGGTTGCCGCGGTTGAAGAGGTCCCGCAGCAGCTCGGGGTGGGCGGCGAAGAGCCCCGCGTAGAACCGTTCGGTGATCTCGTCGAGCGCCCCGCCGACGGCGGGGAGGGTGGCGCGGACGACCGGGGTGGCCTGCTCGGACAGCATGGCGGCTCCATAAGTGGTAGATGATCTACGTATTTAAAGAGGTGTGGAAGCCCCGCGGGTGCGCGGGGGAGTGGCGGGGCTCGGTCAGTCGGTGCGGCGGCCCGCGGACAGGGCGACGAGCACCGGGCCGGTGGGGGACTCGACCAGCTCCGCGACGGTCAGCGGATCGAGGGTGCGGTAGAAGGCCTCCTGTGCCTCCCGCAGTGCGCCGCGCAGCCGGCAGGCCGTACGCAGCGGACACGGAGGATCGCCCTCACAGGCGACGACCTCCTCCTCGCCCTCCAGGGTCCGGGCCAGCCAGCCCACCGAGGAACGCCGGCCGAGCTCGGTCAGCGTCAGCCCGCCGCCCCGGCCGCGCCGCGCCTCGACCACGCCGAGGTGCTGGAGGCGCGTGACCACCTTCGCCATGTGGGCGTGGGGGACGGCCATGGACTCCGCCACCTCCCGTGTGGTGGGGGAGTCGTCCTGCCCGGAGACCGCCAGGCGCATCACGGCTCGCAGCGCCAGGTCGGTGAATTTCGTCAACCGCACGGAACGACCGTATCAAAGGCGTATCTGGCATGCGTATTAAGGGTCGGGTTCTCCGTGCCGCCGCTTGTGGTGCCGCCACAGCCACCAGCCGCCGACCGCCATCGACCCCGTGAACAGCGTGATGCCCAGGACCGGCCACTGCCGGTCGGCGATCCGGGCGTCCGTGAGCGCGACCACCGTGAGCGCCACCAGGGGGACGAGCAGGGACAGCACGGCCCGCAGTGAGGCGACCACCATCGCCGGGTCGAGCCGCCCGGAACGGCGCGGCAGCCGCGCCCCGGCGTAGAACAGCGTCGCGCGGTCCGCGACCCGGGCCGTGCTGCGGTGGTACGAGACGGCCATGTACGGCAGCCAGACCAGTGGGGCCACCAGACCGACCAGGAACACCACGACGACGAGCAGCCACTGGCCGATCCGCACGAGGAGCCTGGTCCGCGGGCCCTCCTCGGGGGTGGCGAGGCCGAGCAGTCGGGCCATCCGCAGGACCAGCGCCCACAGGGCGCCGAGCCGCCCCGGCCGCCGGGCGGGTGGCGCGTGCGGGGCGGCGAGCCCGGCCCGCGCCGCGTCGGTGTCCTCGTACACCCCCTGCAGGACGAGCAGTTCGGCGGTCCGCTCGGGGTCGGCCGGATCGCGGCCCTCCAGCGCCGCGAGTTCCAGCATCATGCGGGCCTGGGAGAGGAGGGCAGCGCAGAACGCGAACGGGATGAACAGCATGAACGGCCCGCCCACGAAGGCGCCCTCGGACGTCGCCGCCCGGTTGCCGCGCGCCACGATCCGGGCGCGCAGCCGCTCCGGGGTCTCGTCGGGATGCGCCGTGCGCAGCCGCTCCACCGTCCGGCCGGCCCCGTGGCCCAGCCGGCGGGTGGCGAAGTCGGCGAGGAGTTCCGGCAGCCGGGCCGGCTCCGCGCTCGCCGCGCGCAGCAGCGAGCGGGGGAGGTCCGACGGCGCCTCGTGCTCCTCGCCGTTCCGTCCGGTCAGGACAGGACCTTGGCCTTCGCCTTCTCGAACTCCTCGTCCGTGATGGCTCCCTTGTCCTTCAGCTCGGCGAGCCGCGCGAGCTCGTCGGCGCTGCCGCCGGTGCCTCCGCCCGCCCCGCTGCCCGCGGTCTTGCGGATGTAGTCCTGGAACGCGGCCTCGCTCTCCTGCGCCTGCTTGAGGTCGCGCTTGCCCATCCCCTTGCCACGGGCGATGACGTAGATCAGCACGCCCAGATAGGGCAGCAGGATGCAGAGGATCAGCCAGCCGGCCTTGCCCCAGCCGCTCAGCTCGTGGTCGCGGAAGATGTCCGTGATGACCTTGAAGAGCAGGAAGAGCCACATGATCCAGAGGAAGAACCAGAGCATGGTCCAGAAGAGGTTGAGCAGGGGGTAGTCGTCCATGCCTGTACTCCGTTTCCCGACGGCCTGGAACAGCCGGCGTGAAAGTGATCCTCGCCGACCCCGTGCGGTCCCGCATGTCGTGGCCGGCTCCGGGTGCGGACCCGGCGGGACCGTGTTCGGATGGGCGGGCGCAAGCGAACGGCACTCGTACCAGAGGGAGTCACATGGGGCCGGTGGAATGTCTGGTGCTCGCCTTTCCCGGTGAGCGGCTCAAGGTCGCCGCGGTCACGGCCGTCGCCGACCTGCGCAAGGCGGGGCAGGTGCGGCTCATCGACTCGCTGGTCGTCACCAAGTCGGCCACCGGCGAGGTCTCCGGCTCCGAGCTCGCCGACTACGAGGAGTACGAGGAGGCCGCCGCCGAGATCGGCCCCGAGGCCAACCTGCTCGGGCCGGAGGACGCCGCCGAGGTGGCCGAGACCCTCGAACCCGGCTCCTGCGCCCTCATGCTGCTCGTCGAACACGTCTGGGCGGCCGAGGCCGCCCAGGCCGTCCGCGAGGCGGGCGGGCACGTCGCCGGACGGGTGCCGATCCCGCACGAGTTCGTCGAACAGGCGCGCACCGCCTACCGGGAGGCCGTCGCCACGGCCGCGACCACGGCCGTCAGGAGCTGACCGCGATGTTCATGCGTCGACGTCCCCTCGTCCGCCCGGTCGTCCGGCCCGCGGGAGCCCCGCTGCTGCGCGGCGCGCTCGTCGGCGGCGCCGCCTACGCGGCCGGCCGCAGCGCGGCGCGCAGCTCCCGCCGGGAACAGGACCAGGAACAGGCCATCGCCGACCTCCAGGCGGCCCAGCAGGCGCAGCCGGTCGCGCCGCCCCCGCCGCCGGCCCAGCCCGTCGCGGCGGCACCCCCGGCCGCCGACCCTTCCTCGGTCATCGACCAGCTGACCAGGCTCGGCGAACTCGCCCGGCAGGGCCTGCTGACCCCGGAGGAGTTCACGGCGGCCAAGGCCAAGCTGCTCGGCGTCTGAGGCGGGGAACTCAGCGCACGCGTGCCCTGAGGGCGGCGAGCGCCCGGTCCGCATGGGCGCTCATCCGCAGCTCGCTGCGCACGACCTCCAGCACCTTCCGGTCCTGGTCGATCACGAACGTGACCCGCTTCGTCGGCGCCAGCGAGAAGCCCCGCTTCACCCCGAACCGGTCCCGTACGGCCCCCGTGGGGTCGGAGAGCAGCGGGTAGCCGAGCGAGTGGCGGTCGGCGAACTCCTGCTGCCGCTCCACCTCGTCCGTACTGATGCCGACGGGTCCCGCGCCGACCGCGCGGAACTCGCCCGCCAGGTCACGGAAGTGGCAGGCCTCCGCCGTACACCCGGGAGTCAGGGCGGCAGGGTAGAAGAAGAGGACGACGGGCCCTCCGGCCAGCAGTCCGGAGAGGGAGCGGGGCGTCCCCGTTTCATCCGGAAGAGTGAAGTCCTCGACGATCTCACCGACGTTCATGCGGAGCGACGCTACCGCACGGTAGCCGCGGACGTCACCGGTCCTGGCGCACCCGCGGGGAGGCCTCGCGGGCGGCGAGCACCGCCAGGACCCGCTCGCCCCAGCGCACGTTCTCCTCCTCGAAGGCCCGGCCGCGCATCAGCGTCAGGTACGGGCCGACCCGCTCGGCCTCGCGCAGATAGGTCTCCTCGTCCCGCCCGTCGAGCAGCCACTCGCGCAGCCGCTCGTAGCGCGCGATCTTGCCGCGGGCCCACTCCATCCGTCCGCGCACGTGCTCGCGCACCGCGGCCGTGTCGCCCTCGTCGCAGGCCTGCACCTGCACCATGAGCTCGTCACGCACGGCCGTCGGCCTCGGCGGATGCGCGGTGTAGGCCACGAGGTCCTTGCGGCCGGCCTCGGTGAGGGTGAACATGCGCTTGTTGGGGCGGCGTTCCTGCTGCACCACCCGGGCCGCGATCAGACCGGCCTCGGAGAGCCGGTCCAGCTCCCGGTAGAGCTGCTGCGGCGTGGCCGCCCAGAAGTTGGCCACGGACACGTCGAAGAGCTTGGCCAGGTCGTATCCGGACGCCTCGCCCTCCAGAAGGGCCGCCAGGACCGCGTGCTTGAGAGACATCCGGACAAACTAGCAGTTCGTCCAATAGTTTCCTCCGCACCTATTCACCGATGAAAGCCCTGGTGAGGGGCGGGCGGAAGGGCGGTGCGGGCCGCCCCGCGTGCGCCCCGGAGCGCGTGCGCGACCCCGCGGAGCGCGAGATCCTGGTGCCGAGGAGGAATCCCGCGCACGAGGCGGTACGGAGCTTCCTTGCCGAACGCGGCCTGACGGCCCCCGAGGCGCGCCCCTCGGCCCTGCTCGCGCGGCGGGGACGGTCGGGTCGTGGCCGCGGGGCCGGCAGCGGATCGCGCGGTCGGTGCGCTCGCGCTCCTCCGCCGTGCGGCCGAACGGCTGCCCGTCGCGGTGCGGCGCGGGAGGCCGCGGGAGAAGCTGCACTATCCGAAGGCCGCCCCGGTCACCGCCCCCGCCGACCCGAAGTCCGCAAGGGAGCAAGCTCCGATGGACAGCAACGCGTTCGTCTACACGACGTACATCCGCACCACCCCCGACGAACTGTGGCAGGCGCTGACCGAGCCCGCACTCACCCGCCGCTACTGGGGCGTGGCCTTCGAGACCGACTGGGCCGCCGGTTCCGCCATGGTCTGGGACGAGAACGGCCGCAGGACCGCCGACCCCGAGCAGGTCGTCCTCGACGCCGAGCCCGGCCGCCGGCTCGCCTACACCTGGCACACCTTCACACCCGCCTGGGCCGAGGCGGTCCGGATCGACCCGGAGACCTACGCCCGGCTCGCCGCCGAGCGGCGCTCCAAGGTGACGTTCGCGATCGACCCCGCCGGGGACATGGTCAGACTCACCGTCGTCCACGACGACCTGGAGCCCGACGGCACGATCCGCGGCCTGGTGGGCGAGGGCTGGCCCGCCCTGATCTCCAGCCTGAAGTCGCTCCTGGAGACCGGCGAGGAACTGCCGGAGGTCCCGCGCTGAGCGCGCCGGTGCCCGCGAACGCCCGACCGCCGTCACGGCTCCGGGGAATTCCCCCGAACGGCCCAGCGCCACGCGCTAGCGTGCGCGCATGACCGCCACCGTGACCGTTCTGACCGCCGGCTACGTCGGCCCGCGCACCGCCTCCACCGTCTCCCTGCTCCGCGACGGGGACACCCTCGTCGTGGTCGACCCCGGCATGGTCGCCGACCGCTCCCTCATCCTGGCCCCGCTCGCCGCGGCGGGCGTGACGCCCGAGCAGGTCACCGACGTCGTGTTCAGCCATCACCACCCCGACCACACGCTCAACGCGGCCCTCTTCCCCGCCGCCCGCTACCACGACCACTGGGCGATCTACCAGGACGACCTGTGGACCGACCGCCCCGCCGACGGCTTCGCGCTCTCCCCGTCGATCCGGCTCGCCGCCACACCCGGGCACACCCCGGAGGACATCAGCACCCTCGTCGACACCGCCGACGGTCTCGTCGTCCTCACCCACCTCTGGTGGTCCGCCGAAGGACCTCCGGAGGACCCCTACGCGACCGACCCCGAGGCCCTGCACGCCTCGCGCCGCGCGGTCCTCGCCCTCGGCCCGGTCCTCGTCGTGCCCGGACACGGGGAACCCTTCGCGCCCGGCGCGGCGACGCCCCACTGACTCCCGCACCCGCCCCCGTTGGTGCTTTCGAGTCGTCTCGCGGCCCTCTCCTGCGCCACGCCCGGTCATGTGATCATCTTTTCGGCCCCGGATCGGTTTTGATGCACCCGTCGGACCGGTTCGGCGCAGGTGAGAAGGGGTGGGTGCCCGACGTGGCGTCAATCAACAGCATCAAGGGGTGGGGTGCGCTCTCCCTCGCGGCCGGAGCCGTCCTCGCCGTCAACGCCGCCCGGCCGCCGGCCGGCTACGCCCCCGAGCTCCCCGCGGCCCCCCGCGCTCGTCAGCGTCGACGCCTGCCCCGCCGCGACCGGCGGACCGTGCACCATCCCCCGCCGCACCGTCCTCCTCGACGGCCGCCGGGCCGCCCTCGCCCTCGACGGCCGCACCCCCCGCGGCCCCCTCGGCCTCGCCCTGCTCAGCCCCGGACGGCTCGCCGACGTCACCGTCACCGACCACCAGGGCCGCCGGGTCGCCGGAGCCGTCAGCGCCGACGGGGACCGCTGGACCAGCACGGTGCCGCTCCGCGCCGACGGCCGCTACACCGCGCGCCTCGTCGTCGAACGCACCGACGCGGGACGCTTCCGCCGCGAGCGCGCCCGTCTCGACCTGCGTACCGCGGCGTCGCCGACGGGCGAACGGCTCACCGCCGAACTCGGCCCCGTCCGCGAAGGAGCCCCCGGCGAGGACACCTACGGGGTCGGCCAGCCGATCACCGCCGAGCTCAGCCACCCCGTGCCCGCCGACGACCCGGAGGCCCGGCGCACCGTCGAGCGGGCCCTTGAGGTCCGCTCCACCCCCCGGGTCGACGGCGCCTGGCACTGGGTCGGACCCACCACCCTCCACTACCGGCCGCGCACCTACTGGCCGGCCCGCGCCACCATCCGCGTGCACAGCGCACTCGACCGGGTCCGCGTCGCCGACGGCCTCTACGGCGGCCCCTCCGAACCGCTCACGCTCACCACCGGCGACCACGTCGAGGCCGTCACCGACGTCGCCGCGCACACCATGACCGTGTACCGCGACGGCCAGGTGATCCGCACCATCCCGGTCACCACGGGCAAGGCCGGCTACCGCACCCGCGAGGGCGTCAAGGTGGTCCTCGGCAAGGAGGCCACCGTCCGCATGCGCGGCGACTCCATCGGCATCACGCGCGGCAACAAGGACTTCTTCGACCTGAAGGTCCGCTGGGCGACCCGGGTGACCTGGAGCGGCGAGTACCTGCACGCCGCCCCCTGGTCGCTGGACGCGCAGGGGAGCGAGGACGTCAGCCACGGCTGCACCGGCATGAGCACCGAGGACGCGGCCTGGTTCTTCCACACCGTCCGCGAGGGCGACCTCGTCCGGGTCGTCAACGGCCTCGGCGAGCCGATGAGCCCCTTCGACAACGGTTACGGAGACTGGAACCTCAGCTGGGCCGAGTGGCGCCGGGGCAGCGCCCTCGGTCCCGCCGCCCCCGCCGGCCCGCACGCCTCCGGAGCGCTCAGGCCCGCGCTCTGAGCCCGGACCGGCCGCTCACCCCCGTACGTACCGAGGAGTGACGATGACAGCGATGACCAAGGTCGAACTCGCCGACGGCGTGATGTACGTGGAGGTGGAGACGCTCGTCGCCGAGTCGGCGTCCGACGAGCTCGAAGGCCTGCACGACCGGCTGCCCGACCTGTCGGGTGTCACCGCCGCGCTGTCCTCCCTCGCGGGACAGCTCGGCGACGCCCTGCACCAGGCGGCGCCCGACCGCGCGGTGGTCGAGTTCGGCTGCCAGCTCGGCGTCGAGGCGGGCAAGCTCACCGCGCTCGTGGTCCAGGGGACCGCGACCGCGAACATCAAGGTCACCCTGGAATGGGACAAGAACCGGAGCTGAGGCGGACCTTCGCGGGGAGCCGTCCGAAGGGCCCGGTCAGTCCCCGCGGACCGCGCCCCGGGCGACCGCCGAGAGCAGCGAGCCGATCGTGACGCCGATCGCCAGGTAGACCGCGGCCGTCCCGATCTTCGCGTCCAGCGGCAGCCCCGTCGTGAACGGCAGCAGCACCATCACCACCGTCGCCAGGCCCACGATCCAGGAGAAGAAGCGGCCCGGCTGGGGCGTGCCCAGGATCAGCAGGTGCAGCAGGGCCGTCGCCGCGAGCGCGGCGACGGCGGCACCGCCCGCGAGCAGTCCGGTGGAGGCGTCGCCCATGGCGCCGTCGCCCTCCGGCGCGAAGACCGGGATGCCGAGCACCCCGCGCACCAGGAGCACCCCCACCACCGCCATCAGGGAGGCCACGACCGCGGTCATCACCCCGCCCGACCACAGCCGGGCCGGGTCGAGCCGAGGCCCCCGGGCGGGCTCCGGGACGGGGCCCCGGGCGGACTCCCAGGTCGACGGCGGTCCGTAGGGCGACTGCTGCGGGTCCATGGGATCCCCTCCGGTGGAACGGCGGATGCGTCCCTCCGATCGTCACCCGGCCCGGACCCGCCGCAAGCCGGGCGGGTCCGAACGGGCGCGTACCCGGGGACGCGCACCGGGGATGGCGAACCGGGGGGCCTCAGGCCTCCGCCGCGGCCTCCGCCGGCTTCTCGATCCGGCACACGAGCGCGTCGTTCTGGATGTCGGCGACCACCTTGTCCCCGGGGTCGGCCTCGCCGCCCAGCAGCAGCGAGGCGATCCGGTTGTCCAGCTCCGTCTGGATCGTGCGGCGCAGCGGCCGGGCGCCGAACTCCGGCTGGTGCCCGTGGGCGACGAGCAGCTTCTTCGCCGCCTCCGTCACCTCCAGGTCCAGCCCCTGCGCCCTGACCCGCCGCTTGCTCTGGTCGATCAGCAGGTCGAAGATCCGCGACAGGTCCTCCTCGCCGAGACCGTGGAAGATGATCGTCTCGTCGATCCGGTTGAGGAACTCGGGCCGGAAGTAGTCCCGCAGGTCCTGTTTGAGCTCCTCGCGGATCTCCGAGACGTCGCCGTGGTGGGCCAGGATCCGCTGGGCGCCGATGTTCGAGGTCATGATGACCACGCAGTGCCGGAAGTCGACCGTACGGCCCTGGGCGTCGGTGAGCCGCCCGTCGTCCAGCACCTGGAGCAGCGTGTTGAAGACGTCCGGGTGCGCCTTCTCCACCTCGTCGAAGAGCAGCACGCTGTACGGCTGGCGGCGCACCTTCTCGGTCAGCTGGCCGGCCTCCTCGTGCCCCACGTACCCGGGCGGCGCCCCGACCAGCCGGGAGACCGTGTGCTTCTCCTGGAACTCGCTCATGTCGAAGCGGATCAGCCGGTCCTCGTCGCCGAAGAGCAGCTCCGCCAGCGCCTTGGCCAGCTCGGTCTTGCCGACGCCCGTCGGGCCGAGGAAGAGGAAGGAGCCCACGGGCCGCTTGGGGTCGCCCATGCCCGCCCGGTTGCGGCGCACGGCCTGGGCGATCGCCACGACCGCCTCGTCCTGGCCGACCACCCGGCTGTGCAGGGCGTCCTCCAGCTTGAGCAGCCGCTCCTTCTCGTTCTCGGTCATCTGCGTCACCGGGATGCCGGTGCGCCGCGACAGGACCTCGGCGATGTCCGCGGGCGTCACCTCCAGGACGCCCTCGCGGCGCTCCTCGATGCCCGCGAGCTCGCCCTCGACCCGGGCGATGTCCTGCTTGATGCCGTTGGCGCGCTCGAAGTCCTCCGCCGCCACCGCTTCGTCCTTCTCGCGGCGCAGCTTGGCCAGCCTGTCCTCGCGCTCGACCGCCTCGGTGGACCGGCCCAGCGAGCGCAGCCGCACCCGCGCGCCGGTGTGGTCCATGAGGTCGATCGCCTTGTCGGGCAGGAAGCGGTCCCGGACGTAGCGGTCGGACAGCTCGGCCGCCGCGGCCAGGGCGTCGTCGCCGTAGCGCACCTGGTGGTGGGCCTCGTAACGGTCCCGCAGGCCCTCCAGGATGCCGATGGTCTCCTCGACGGTCGGCTCGGGGATGAGCACCGGCTGGAAGCGCCGCTCCAGGGCCGCGTCCTTCTCCACGTACCGCCGGTACTCGTCGATCGTGGTCGCGCCGACGACGTGCAGCTCGCCCCGCGCGAGGGCCGGTTTCAGCATGTTGCCCGCGTCCATCGCGCCCTCGCCGGCGGCGCCCGCGCCGACCACGGTGTGCAGCTCGTCGATGAACAGCACCGTCGAGTCGGCGGCCTCCTTCACCTCGTCGATGACCTTCTTCAGCCGCTCCTCGAACTGGCCGCGGTACTGCGCCCCGGCGACCAGCCCCGAGAGGTCGAGGGCGACGACCCGTCGGCCCTCCAGGGTGCGGGGCACCTCGCCCGCGACGATCCGCTGCGCGAGGCCCTCGACGATCGCGGTCTTGCCGACGCCGGGCTCGCCGATGAGCACCGGGTTGTTCTTCGAGCGGCGGGAGAGGATCTCCACGGTCTGCTCGATCTCCTCGGCCCGGCCGACCACCGGGTCCAGCTTCCCGGCCCGGGCCTCCTCGGTGAGGTCCCGGCCGTACTCGTCCAGGGTCGGCGTCTTCGACTCGGGCTTCGCCGCCGGCGGGGCCTCGGCTCGTACGGCACGGTCGGCGGTGGAGCGCAGCGTCCCGACGTCCGTGCCGTACGAGCCGAGCAGCTTGGCCGCGGCCGAGGACGGGGTGTCGAGGAGCGCGCCGAGGATGTGCTCGGGGCCGATGTACGAGACCCCGGACTCCCGCGACCGTTCGTAGGCGCGCAGCAGCACCCGCTTGGCGGCCGGCGTGAGTCCGGGCTCGGCGGACGGCACCCCGCTCTCGCCGGGCAGCACCTCGGCGACGGCCCTGCCCAGTTCGTCGGGGTCGGCCCCGCCGCGGGCCAGCAGCCCGCGGGCCGGTTCGACCTGGGTGCACGCCCACAGCAGGTGCTCGGTGTCGAGGTCGGAGCTGCCGTCCTCGGAGGCCTTGTCGGTCGCCCGGCCGAGGAGCTCGCGGGCCGAGTCGGTGAGCAGCCGTCCGATCGGCACCCGCTGGACGGCCGGGGGAGAGGCCGCGGGGGACGTGCCGAAGAAGCGGTTGAGCAGGTCGTTGAAGTGGTCGGAGCCGCCGAAGGGGTCGGAACCCCCGAAGGATCCGAAGGGGGACATGGTCATGGAGTGCCGTCCAGATGCGTCGACTTCCGGGCAGTTCTTGCTCCACTGGACCAGCAACGGGCGCCCGCCACCCGCCGGAGGGCGGTCACGGACGGTGGCCGGGCGCGGGCCGGACCCCTGGCCGTACGGGGGTTCAGCCCTCGCGGACCGGCCCGGAACCGGTGCCGTCCCCTCCGCCATCCGGGTCAAGCAGCCCGGCCGGGGACGGTTCGCCGATCCGCAGCCGGGTCCTGCGCTGCAGCCCCGCGCCGACGAGGACGCCCAGTGCGATGGCGGCGACGGTCACGATGGTGTTCACCAGGCTCGCCAGGCCGCCGTTGGTGTCGCCCTCGACGATGATCTCCGAGACGCTGGTGAGCCCGACCGCGCCCGGCACCAGCAGCCAGAAGCAGGGCAGGAAGACCACCTGGTCCGGTGTCTTGGAACGGCGCTCGATCCAGCCGGCCATGGGCGGCAGCAGCACCCCCGCCGCGAACGCGCCGAAGGTGACGCCGCCCAGTTCGCCCGCCGCCGACTGCACCAGCCGCTCGGCCAGCAGGGCGGCCAGCAGCCAGCCGGTGACCCGCGGCGGCGCCGAGAAGTAGAGCAGGAAGCCGAAGCCGAGGAGCAGCACCCCGACCCAGGGCGCCCAGGCGCCCAGCGCCTCGGACGGCGGCGTGCCGGCCGGCCGGGCGCGCACCAGCTCGGTGCCCACCAGGATGCCCAGCGCGAGCAGCAGCAGGACGTTGACGGCGCCCGCGAGCCGGGCGATGCCCGACAGGGCCGCGCCGGTGGCCAGTTCGATCGCGCCGAGGGTGAGCGCCGCGCCCGGCAGGAAGGCGATCAGCGGCGGGATGTAGAGGACGGTGGGCTGCTCGTGCAGGAGCGGGCCCGCCCAGCGCAGCGAGACGGCGGTGACCAGGATCGCCGTGACCACCGGCAGCGCCGAGCGGCCGGCCGGCAGCCGGTCCCCGAACAGCCGCAGCAGACCGACCCCGAGTCCGAGGACGGCGTAACCGGCGACGGCGGCCACGGTGGCGTGCCGCATCGCGCCCAGACCCACCGTCAGCAGGACGTAGCCGAGCACGGTGGTGGCCGGGCTGAACCGTTCGGGCTGTTCCCGCTCGGCCCGCAGCGCCGCCCGCACCTCCTCGAACGGCAGCCCCTCCTTCCGCAGCCGCTCGACCAGCGACTGCAGCGCCTCGACCTGGTCCAGGCGCAGGTCCGGCCCCTCGACCGGCGCGAAGTCCAGCTCCCCGCCCCGCCCGTCGGGGCCGCCCCCGACCCGGACGAAGAGCCCGGTCGGCACGACGAAGCAGCGGACCCGCATCCCGTACCGGGCGGCGACGTCGTGGAGGGCGGCCTCCACCTCGGCGGTCCGGCTCCCGGCCCGCAGCAGCTCCGAACCGAGCTCGCACAGCAGCGCGGCGAGGTCCCGCAGCCGCTCCCGGCCCGCGTCCTCGGCCTCCGGCAGGGTGAGCGTGCCGGGGGCGCGGCGGCGCAGCGGCCGCAGCGAGGCCGCCCGCCGGGCGAGGGCGCGCAGGTCGAAGGAGGGCAATTGCCGCATTCCGGAAAGCTAGCAGCACGCCACCCGGTTCGCGCCCGGCACCGGCCGGGGCCTCAGACCCGTCCGCCGCCCGCCGTGTCCGAGGACAGCCGCTGCGCCGCGTAGATCGGGATCACCGACAGCAGCACCAGCAGCGCCGCCACCACGTTCACGACCGGCGCCTGCTGAGGCCGCGTCATGTTGTCGAAGATCCACAGCGGCAGGGTCCGCACCCCGGGACCGGCCGTGAAGGTGGTCACCACGACCTCGTCGAAGGAGAGCGCGAAGGCGAGCAGCCCGCCCGCCAGCAGCGCCGAGCGCAGCAGCGGGAAGGTGACGTCCCGGAAGGTGCGGAAGGTGTGGGCCCCGAGGTCCATCGCCGCCTCCTCGTAGGAACCGGGCAGCCGGCGCAGCCGGGCCGTCACGTTGTTGAAGACGACCACGATGCAGAAGGTCGCGTGCCCCACGATCACCGTGAACAGTCCGAGGCCCACCCCGAGCGGCGCCAGGACGGTCCCGAAGGCGGAGTTGAGCGCGATGCCCGTGACGATGCCGGGCAGCGCGATCGGCAGCACCACCGCGAACGAGACCGCCTCGCGCCCGAAGAACCGGTGCCGCTGCACGGCGAAGGCGATCAGCGTGCCGAGGACCAGCGCGATCGCGGTCGCGGCGCCGCCCGCCCGCACCGAGGTCCACAGGGCCTCGCGGGCCCCCTCGTTCGCCCAGGCGGCCGCCCACCAGTCCAGGGTGAGCCCGGGCGGCGGCCAGCTCGCCGAGCGGTCCGGGTTGAGCGAGCCGACGAGCACGAGCAGCAGCGGCAGGTAGATCACCGCGAAGCCGAGCCCGGCCGCGGTGCGCAGCGCGATCCGGGCGGGACGGGAGAGGTTCATCGGGAGCGGTCCTTCCGCGGACGGGTCCGGCTGACGGTTCGCGGCCCGGTCACAGGCTGCGCAGCGCCCCGGTGCGCCGCACCGCGAGCAGGTAGAGCACGATGACGGCCACCGGCACGGTGCCGAGCGCGGCGGCCAGCGGCAGGTTGAGGGTGACGTTGGAGTAGACGAGGTTGCCCAGCAGCTGGGTCTTGCCGCCGACGATCTGCACGGTGATGTAGTCGCCGAGGCTCAGCGAGAAGGTGAACACCGACCCCGCCGCGACCGCCGGCCACACCATCGGCAGCACCACCGAGCGGAAGGTCCGCCCCGCCCGCGCCCCGAGGTCGGCCGAGGCGTGCAGGAGGTTGTCCGGGAGCTGCTCCAGGGCCGTGTGCAGCGGCAGGATCATGTACGGCAGCCAGAGGTACGTCAGCACCATGACCGTGGCGGTCAGCCCGTACCCGGGTCCGCTCAGGCCCAGGGGGCGCAGCGCCCAGTCGAGCGGTCCGCCCTCGGACAGGATGAGCCGCCACGCGTACACCTTGACCAGGTAACTGGCCCACAGCGGGGTGAGGATCGCGACCACGAGCAGCGGGCGGCGGCGCGGGCTCGCCACCCGGGCCGTGTAGAACGCGAGCGGGAAGGCGATCAGCGCGCACAGCACGGTCACGGCCAGGGCGACGCCGACCGTGCGCAGGGCGACCGTCCGGTAGACCGGCGAGGAGACCAGCTCCTGGAAGTTCTGCCCCGACCAGACCCGCACCACCTCGGAGGTGAAGGAGTCGGTGGTCCAGAACGCGGAGAGGAACAGCGCGGCCAGCGAGCCGAGATAGGCGAGCACCAGCCACAGCAGCGGCGCCGTGAGCAGCGCGGCGAGCCGGACCCGGGGCCTGCGGTGCAGGGCCCCGGCGAGCCGTCGGACGGCACCGGCGGCTCGGGGGGCGGCGGGGGTCGGGGAGAGGACGGTCATGGGACGGCGTCAGCCCTTGATCTCGTTCCAGGCCTGCACCCACTTGGCGTACGGCACGCACGTGGCGTCCGTGCGCCCGTCGAGGCACTGCTCGATCGGCGTGGTCCAGAAGTGCACGTTCTTCCAGTAGGCCTCGTCGCTCGCGTGGAAGGTGGCGCAGTGCGCCTTGTCCGCGGTCTCGGCACAGGACTTGGCGTTGGCGGGGGCCTCGCCGAAGTACTCGGCGACCTGGGCGTTGGCCTTCGGCGAGACGATCCAGTCGAGCCACTTGTAGGCGCAGGTGGGGTGCTTGGCCTTCGCGGACACCATCCAGGTGTCCGACCAGCCGGTGGAGCCCTCCTTCGGCAGCACCGCCTCGACCTCGGCGCCCTCGGCCTTCGCCAGGTTGGCGATCACCTGCCAGCTGGTGCCCACGACGGAGTCGCCGCTCTTGAAGGCGGAGATCTCCTTGAGGTAGTCGCTCCAGTACTCGCCGACGTGCTTGTTCTGCGCCTTCAGGAGCTCGACGGAGGCGTCGAACTGCTTCTGGTCGAGCGCGTACGGGTTCGTGATGCCGAGCTCCGGCTCGGTCGCCTTCAGGTAGAGCGCGGCGTCGGCCAGGTAGATGGGCGAGTCGTAGGCGGTCACCTTGCCGCTGTGCGCGGACGCCTTGTCGAAGACGGCCGACCAGGAGTCGGGCGCGGGGGTGACCTTCTTCTTGTCGTACATGAGGAGGTTGGCGCCGCGGCCGTGCGGGATGCCGTAGGAGACTCCCTTGACGGAGTTCCACTCCTTGTTCTTGAGCCCGGCGAAGACGTCCGCGTAGTTCGGCACCAGTGCCGTGTTGACGGGGGCCGCGTCGCCGGCGGCGATCAGCCGCAGCGAGGCGTCGCCGGAGGCGGAGACGGCGTCGTACTCACCGGTCTTCATCAGCGCGACCATCTCGTCCGAGGTGGCGGCGGTCTTGGCGTTGACCTGGCAGCCGGTCTGCTTCTCGAAGGCGGTCACCCAGTCGACCTTGGGGTCGTTGGAGCCGTCCTCGACGTATCCGGCCCAGGCGACGAGGTTGACCTGGCCCTCGGGTGCGCCGAGTGAGGTCGGCGCCTTCAGGGCGGGCGGGTGGAGGCCGCCGGACTTCCCGGACCCGGCCTGGTCGGCGGAGCCGCAGGCGGTGACGAGGAGCAGTCCGGAGACGGCGGCGGCCGTCAGGAGCGAGCGGTGCAGGCGCACGGGGTTCTCCGTTGCGTGAGTGTGCGGTACGGGGAGTGGTGCGGTACGGGGGTGGTGCGGGAGCCGGCCGGAGGGCGGTGGGGGCGGAGCGGTCGGAGGGGATCAGGCCCGGGGCGCGGGCGCCTGAGCGTCCGTCCGGGCGTCCGCACCCGGGGGCTCGGACGCCGGAGCCGGCACGGACGCCGGGACGCCGACGGCGTGCCGCGGGTGCCAGCGGAGGCCCACCCGCGCGCCCCGGAAGGCGGCGAGGTCGGCGGAGGAGGTCTCCAGGTTCTGCTGGACGGCGGTGAGCCGTCCGCCCGCGTCGAGGTCGACCAGGAAGCGGGTGGAGCCGCCCAGGTAGACGACCTCGGCGACGGTCCCCGCCGCGCTCGTGTGGCCCGGCTCGGCGGGTGCGGCCGGGTCCTTGACGACGCGGATCTTCTCCGGCCGGATGCTGTACGTGCCGGAGGTGCCGAGCAGGGTCCGCGCGCTCTCGCCACTGAGCAGGTTGGAGGTGCCGACGAAGCCGGCGACGAAGGGGCTGGCGGGGCGCTCGTAGATCTCGGCGGGGGAGCCGACCTGCTCGATCCGGCCCTGGTGGAAGACGGCGATCCGGTCGCTCATCGTCAGGGCCTCCTCCTGGTCGTGGGTGACGAACACGAAGGTGATGCCGACCTGCCGCTGGATCGCCTTGAGTTCGACCTGCATCTGCTCGCGCAGCTTGAGGTCGAGGGCGCCCAGCGGCTCGTCGAGGAGGAGCACCCGGGGGCGTCCGACCAGGGCGCGGGCCAGGGCGACGCGCTGCCGCTGGCCGCCGGAGAGCTCACCCGGCCGGCGCCTGCCCAGCCCTTCGAGGCGGACCTGGGCGAGCGCGGCGCGGGCCCGGACGAGGCGCTCGGCCTTGCCGACCCCGCGCACCTTCAGTCCGTAGGCCACGTTCTGTTCGACCGTCATGTGCGGGAAGAGCGCGTAGTCCTGGAAGACGGTGTGGACGTCCCGCTCGAACGGGGCGAGCCGGGTCACGTCCCGGCCCGCCAGTTCGACGCTGCCCGCGCTCGGGGTCTCGAACCCGGCGATCATCCGCAGCACGGTCGTCTTGCCGGAGCCGGAGGGGCCGAGCATCGAGAAGAACTCCCCGTCGGCGATCTCCAGGTCCACCCCCGCCACTGCCTCGGTCCGGCCGTAGCTCTTGCGCAGTCCTGAGAGCCGGATCGCCATTCCCTCCATGGGCGGGAACCTTTCTGGTGCGGTGGAGCGTTCTGACGAGCGTGAGCGTAAACATATGAAGTCATAGTTCAAATCTCAAGACCCCCTTAAGGTAAAGGCTGAGTCAACGCGCGAGGTGGTACACCGTGAGGCCAGACGGCAGACAGGGCGCGGGCGCGCCGGGGAGCGCCCGCAGGACCGTGTTCACCCCCGTCGACACCCGCGCGCGGGTCGACGCGGTGGTGCGCAGGCTCGGCGACGCCATAGAGCTCGGCCTCCTCGCCGACGGCGAGCAGCTCCCCGGCGAGACCGAGCTCGCCGCCCAGCTGGGCGTCTCCACCGTGACCCTGCGCGAGGCGCTCATGGCCCTGCGCCAGCAGGGGCTCGTCACCACCCGGCGCGGCCGGGGCGGCGGCAGCTTCGTCACCCTCCCCGAAGGGCCTCCCGAAGACCGGCTGCGCGCCCGCCTCGCCGACTGGTCCACCGAGGAGCTCCGCGACCTCGGCGACCACTGGGCCGCGGTCTCCGGAGCCGCCGCGCTGCTCGCCGCCCGGCGCACCCAGCCCGGCGACCTGCGCCCGCTGGCCCGGACCGTCGACGAGTTCACCGCCGCCGAGGACTCCGCCGCCCGCAGCCGGCTCTACGGACGCTTCCACGTGGAGCTGGCCGCCGCCGCCCAGTCGGCCCGCCTCACCCGCGAGGAGATCGCGCTCCAGACCGAGTTGGGCGCCCTGCTCGTCCTCGTCCTCGACGACACCGCGTATCTCGAATGCGTGGCGGATCGTCACCGCTCCGTGATCTCCGCCGTGCAGGATGAGGCCGACGAGCGGGCCAGGGAGCTGGCCGAGCAGTGCGTGCGCGAGTCGCTGGGCCGGCTGGTCGCCCTGCGGCTCGCTCCCCCCGCCCGCGCACCCGAGCCCCGTCCCGAGGAGGACACCGATGGCCAGGAGCACCGGGCTCGCCCGCCCCACGGGGGCCGCCGCCCCTGACCGGGCCCGCATCCTCGGGACCGGCACCGAGGCCGGCCCCGACTCCGGAGCCGGCGCCGATTCCTCCGCGGACGTCGGCGCCGACGCCGTCGCGCGGCGGGTCCGCGACACCCTGGAGGGCGTCTTCGCCGCCGTCGCCGCCACCCGCGCCGACACCGCTGCCCTGCTCACCGCCGCGGCCGCCGCCGGCCGGCCCCCCGTCTCCGCCGACCTCGCCGCACTCCGGCCCGGCCTGCACGGCCGGCTCGCCGCCCAGGACCTCGTCTCCGGCGCCGGGTTCGTCGCCGCGCCCGGTCTCCTCGGCGACGTACCGGCCTGGCTGGAGTGGTGGCAGCGCGGGCCCGAGGGCACGGTCCGCCCACTGCTGCTCGACCTCGACCCGGAGCACTCCGCGTACTCCGACTACACCCACTGGGACTGGTACGCGCTGCCCCGCGAGACCGGGCAGCGGGCCGTCGCCGGGCCGTACGTCGACTACCTCTGCTCCGACGAGTACAGCCTCACCCTCTCCGCCCCCGTCCACCTCGGCGGACGCTTCGTCGGGGTCGCCGCGGCCGACGTCTACTTGCGGCACTTCGAGGCGGCCGTCCTGCCCGTGCTCCAGCAACTCCCCGTCCCCGCGCGGCTGGTGAACGCCCGCGGCCGGGTCGCCGCCTCCACCGACCCCGGCCACCTCGGGGGCTCCCTCACCAAGGGCCCCGACCTCGCCGCCGTCCTCGCCGCCCCGCCGGCCGTCCACCGTCACGGAACCCTGCGCCTGACGCCCTGCGCGGGCACCCCGCTGGTGCTGGTGACACCGGAACCGTGAACGGCCCCCGGGCGCTGCCGACACCACCGGTACGCGACGGTCGGCACCACCGGTACGCGCCGGTCGGCGCCACCCGAGCCGCCCGGTCGGCGGAGCGGCCCCACGACCGGCCCCGCAGCAGGACGTTCCACGACCTGGCGGTCCCTGTCGGCGCGTCCCGGCCGAGCTGCGAGGATGACCCCATGAGCACCGAGGACAGAGACACCCTGCTGGCCGAGGCGGTCGCCCTGCGCGAGCGCGGCAGCCGCGAGGAGGCCCGCGAGCGACTCGTCGCCCTGGCGGCCCGCCACCCGGCCGACCCCGAGGTCGCCTACCAGGCCGCCTGGGCCCACGACGTGCTCGGCCTGGAGGCCGAGGCGGTGCCGTACTACGAGAGGGCCCTGGCGGCGGAGGGCCTGGCCGCCGAGGACCGCAGGGGCGCACTCCTGGGCCTCGGCAGCACCTACCGCACCCTGGGCCGCTACGAGGAGGCCGTCGCCACCCTGCGGCGCGGCACCGAGGAGTTCCCGGAGGACGGCGCCCTCCGCACCTTCCTCGCCATGGCCCTCTACAACACGGGCCGGCACCACGACTCCGCCCGGCTCCTGCTCCGCCTCCTCGCGGAGACGAGCGACGACCCGTTCGTCCGGCAGTACCGGAAGGCCATCGCGTACTACGCGGAGGACCTCGACCGGGTGGAGTGACGGGGCGGCGGAAGGCCCGCCGAGGGGAGCGGGGCACGGGCCGTCGGGGACTACGTCTCCGACGCCGCCGGGAGGGCCGTGCGCAGCCGGTCGAGGAGGACCCGGGCCGCCGGGCCCGAGGGGCCGGCGGCCTGCCAGGCGAGGGCGATGCGGGCGCGCATCCCGGGTTCGACGATCCGCACGCTGCGGAGCTCCCCGCCGGCGGCGGGCCCGTCGTCCTCCCCCGCGAGGACCGCGACGCCGAGGCCCCGGGAGGCCAGCCGGGCGAGCGTCCCCGGGGCGGCCGCCTCGAACGTCACCCGCGGCCTGAACCCCGCCTGCGCGCAGCCGCGTTCGAGCGCCGCGCACACCCCCGTACCGTGCGGCAGGCAGATCAGCGGCCGGTCGCGCAGCGCGGCGAGCGGCACCCCGGCGCCGTCGGTGTGGTCGAGGAGCGGTTCGCCCGGCGCGACGGCGGCGACCAGCGGGACATCGACGACCACGTGGTGGGGCCGCTCCCGGCGGCGGTTCCTCCGCCGCCGTCCCGAGGAGCGCGATGTCGAGGCCGCCCCAGCTCCTTCTCCAACTGGCGGATCCGGGCGCTGAGACCGGGCTGGGCCAGATGCAGCCGGGCCGCGGCGCGGGTGAAGCCGCCCTCGTCGACGACGGAGACGAAGTAGCGCAGTTGCCGGAGCTCCATAACCGGTGATTCCAGAGCGCAGCACATCTGCCCGTGGATCTGTCGTCCGACGCACGACAGGCACGGCCCCCGGCCTGACCCCGCCGGACGGGTGCTAGTCGTTCACCGCCGTCAGGAGCACCACCGAGTCCTCCAGGGCGGTGAGCCCGTGCCGTTCCTTCGGGATCATCTGGAGCCCGCCCGCCGCCACCTCCTGCGCGCGGCCCGAGGCGGTCAGTTCCACCCGGCCGCGCAGGACCTGGAGGCTCGCCGCCGGGGGCGCGTTGTGCTCGTCGAGGGAGGTGCCGGCGGTCAGCGCGATCACGCTCTGCCGGAGCACGCCGTCGTGCACCACCAGATGGGCGCTGCGGCCGTGGGGCGAGGTGCGGGCCAGGGCCAGGTGGTCGTCGGCGAGAGCGCCCAGGTCGAAGGGGGCGGGCTGCTGCATCGTGTCTCCCTGTGAGGGGCGCGGACCGGTACCCCCAGCCTTGCGCGTGGCGGGCGTGGCGCAAGTCGGGGCCGGGCGCCTCAGACCCGGGCGGCGCGGCGGCGCCGGGCGGCGGCCCGGGCGCCCGCGGTGGTGAAGACGCCTGCGGCGAGGACCGTGGCCCGCCAGCCGTACGCCCCGTACAGCCACGCCGCCGTGAGCGAGCCCAGGGCGCCGCCGCCGAACGTGGCCAGCATGAAGACCGTGTTCGCCCGCGCGGCCACCTCGCGGCCGAGCCCGAGGACCCGGGCCTGGTTCGCGACCTGGCAGGCGCTCGTGCCCAGGACGACGAGGCCGGCGGCCGCCACCAGGGCCACCGGCGAGCGCGGCGCCAGGCCCGCGACCGCGAGCCCGAGGCCCACGCACCCGAGGGCCCGGCGGCCGACCCGGCCCGCGCCGAGCCGGTCGGTGAGCGGCCCCGCGTACGCCGAGGCCAGCGCGGCCGGCACGGTGAGCAGCCCGAACAGTCCGGCCGCCCCCGGCCCGTACCCGAGGGGCGGGGCCGCCAGGTGGAAGACGAGCGCCGCCCAGAAGACGCTGTACGCGGCGAAGACGCACGCCCCGACGAGCGCCGACCGGCGGAGCGCCCGGTGGAGGCCCAGGAGCCCGGGCAGTCCGGCCAGCATCCGCCCGTACGGCACCCGGCGCCGGTCCGGCGCGCCCAGTCGCTCCGGCAGCGCCCGCGGCAGCACGCAGAGCAGGGCGGCCGTCGCCGCGGCGGCCACCAGGTAGGCCGCGCGCCAGCTGCCGCTCGCGTCGGACACGGCGCCGGAGACGGTCCGGGACAGGGTGGAGCCGAGGGTGAGGCCCAGGCCGATCAGGCCGACCACCCGGCCGCGCCGCTCGGCGCCCGCGAGGACGGCCGCCACCGGGGTGAGGATCTGCGGCAGCACGGTGGTCGTCGACAGGGCGAGGGTCGCGAGGAGGAGCGTGAGGACGTTCGGGGCCGCGGCGGCCACGAGGAGCGCGCCGGCGGTCAGGGCGAGCAGCGTTCCCGTCAGGCGGCGCAGCCGGGCGGTGTCCGCGAGCGGCACGAGGAGCAGGAGGCCCAGCGCGTAGCCGGCCTGCGCCGCGGTGGCGACCAGTCCGGCGGTCCGGTCGGAGACGCCGAGGCCGTCGGCCACGGCGGCGAGCAGCGGTTGCGGGAAGTAGATGTTGGCGACGGTCACCGCCCCGGCGAGGGCGAGCACCAGCACGTTGACGGGAGCGGGCGCGGGCGCGGGAGCGGGAGCAGACGCGACGCGTGGGCGGGAGGGGAGGAGGGTCACGTCCTCAGCGTTCCGTCCGGGGGCACCGCCCATCAAGGTGCAACAATGCAAGCGGCGTTGAGTCAGGCTAAACGATCGGAGGCGGCCCGGTGCTCGAACGGCATGAACTGGAGGCGTTCCTGACCCTCGGCGACGAGCTGCACTTCGGCCGCACCGCCGAGCTCCTCGGCGTCTCCACCGGCCGGATCAGCCAGACGATCAGGAAGCTGGAGCGCCGCGTCGGCACCCCGCTCTTCGCGCGGACCAGCCGCAGCGTCCGGCTCACCCCCGTCGGCCGCCGCCTCCACGAGGAACTCCGCCCGGCCCACCGGCAGATCCTCGCCGCCCTCGAACGCGCCACCACCGCCGGACGCGGGATGCTCGGCACCCTGCGGGTCGGCTTCGCCTCCCCCTGGGGCGGCGCCCTGCTCACCGCCGCGGCGGACGCCTTCCTCGCCGACCACCCCGGCTGCGCGATCACCCTCCGGGAAGTCCCGCTCGACGTCGGCACCCGCCCGGTCGAGGACGGCGAGCTCGACCTCCAGTACGCCACCTTCCCGGCCGCCGCCCCCGGCCTCACCGCCGGACCGGTCCTGATCCGCGAGGACCGGGTGCTGCTCGTCGCGGCCGCCCACCCGCTGGCCGGGCGCGCCTCCGTCGGGCTCGACGACCTCGCGGGGGAGACCCTGGTGACCTCCGGCGCCGGCCACCCCCGCGCCTGGCGCGAGGCGCACTACCCGACGCGCACCCCCTCCGGCGCGGCCGTCCGCCACGGCCCCTCCGCCGCCACCTGGGAAGAGGTGCTCTCCCTGGTCGGCGCCGGCCGCGGCGTCTCCCCGGGCGCGGCCCGCGGCGCCCGCTACCACCCGCGCCCCGGCATCGTCTACGTGCCCTTCCACGACGCCCCGCCCCTGGAGTACGGCCTCGTCTGGGCGACGGCCGCGGAGTCCGCCCTGATCAGGGCGTTCACCGAGACGGCGGCGCGTGTCCCTGCCGAGGACGGGGGGACACCGGGGCTACGGTGAGCCGGTGCAGCGCGCCGAGGACCGGCTGACGCTCGCCGCGTTCGCGGCCACCGCGTTCCTCGCCGGCGGCAACGCGGTCGGGATCCGCTTCAGCAACCGAGAGCTCGACCCCCTGTGGGGTGCCTCCCTCCGCTTCGGCACGGCCTCGTTGGTCCTGCTCGCCGTCATGGCCGTGATGCGGCTGCGGTTCCCGCGCGGGAAGGCGCTCGCCGGAGCGGCCCTGTTCGGCCTCCTCGACTTCGGCGTGCCCTTCGCCCTCGCCTACTACGCCCTCGTCCACGTCCACGCCGGACTCGCCCAGACCGTCCTCGCGCTCACGCCCCTCGTCACCCTGCTCCTCGCCGTCGCCCAGCGTCTCGAACGCTTCCGGGTGACCGCGGCCGTCGGGACCGTCCTCGCCGCCGCCGGAGTGGCCGTCATCTTCCGGGTGCCGCTCAGCGGCTCGGTGCCGCTGTTCTCCTTCCTCGCGATCCTCGGCAGCACGTTCTGCTTCGCACAGGCGGCGGTCCTGGTGCGGCGGCTGCCCGAGGTGCACCCCGTCACCATGAACGCCGTCGGCATGACCACCGCCTCCGTGCTCCTCCTCGCGGGCTCGGCCGCCGCCGGCGACGTCTGGCGCCTCCCGCACCGCCCCGCCACCTGGTGGGCGCTCGCCTACCTGGTCGTGGTCGGCTCCGTCCTCCTCTTCGTGCTCTACCTGTTCGTGCTGCACCGCTGGGACGCGTCCCGCGCCGCGTACGTCTTCGTCATCGTCCCCGTCATCACGATCGTGCTCTCCGCCTGGCTCGACGACGAACCCCTGACCTCCTCCCTGCTCCTGGGCACGCCGCTGATCCTCGCCGGCGTGTACGTGGGCGCGCTGTGGCGCCGGCCCCGGGACCGGGACGCCTCCTAGGAGCCCAGCACGGGCGCGGGCGGGGTCCAGCGCCGGGTGCGGGGGACCGTGGACGCGACCCCGAAGTCGGCCTTGAGGTGCTCGGGGATGGCGTAGTGCATCACGCGCCCCCGGGTCAGGGAGGAGAGCTCGAAGACCGTGGTCAGGTGGCCGATCCGGTCGAGGGCCCAGGCGCCCAGCGGGGAGTGGTCCTCGATGGTCTCCAGGACGCCCAGGAGGTGCGGCACGGCCTTGACCACCGTGTCCCACGCGGTGCGCGGCACCTCCAGCCAGTCGGCGGAGGTCTCGCCGACGAGGAAGCGGATCAGGGCCGAGACGATCGGGTCGAAGAAGGTGCCGGGCACGACCTCCTCGTACAGGTCGATCAGCTGCCGGGTCAGCACCGCGCCCTCCGCGGAGGGACCCATGTACCGGATCATGTAGCGGTCGAGGAACTCCCTGGCCTCGGCGAGGTCCTGCGGGACGCTGTCCTGGTCGACCCCGAGCATGGCGCCGACGACCTTCCACGCGTAGTAGTAGGCCTCCGCGCCCTCCGTGGACATGTGGACACCGAGCCGGTGCAGGCTGTCGAGGACGAGCATCGAGAAGAACATCTGCCCGCCGATCATGTCCTCCTGACAGATCGGCACCCCCAGAGCGGCGGTGTCCCAGCGGTCCTCGCGGGTGAGGTGGTGCCGGATCGAGGCGTGCAGGAGGCGCACCTTCTGGGCGGCGGGGACGAACCGGCCGCCGGCCTCGAAGGCGTCGGGCCGCATCAGGTGGACGGTGAACTGGCCGGTCTCGGCCATCCGCTTGGACGGGTACGCGAGCCCGTGGGTGGTCGCCAGCAGCTTCGCCACGTGGGGGACGAGGTAGCAGGCGGGCATGGAGGCGAAGGACAGCGCGGTCGTGATGTGCACGTCGTTGTCGATGAAGAACAGCCGGGCCTTCTCCATCTCCTCCCAGTCCACCCAGGACGGAGCCGCGCTCGTGACGTGGAGGTACTCGCGCGCCACTTCGGGCAGCCCGTCGGGCAGGGGGGCGCCGGCGACGGACACGTACCGCATCAGGGTGTTGAACTTTCCGACCTCGCCGCGTTCGAAGAGCGTGGCGACCGTGGCGTCGGCGAGTTCGTCGCCGGTCCGGCGCAGGGCGTCCATCGACGCCTCGGTGAGGGACATGCGGGGCTCCTTGGGTCTCCTTGCACGGGGGTCGTACGCAGGGGAGGGGAGGGGAGGGGAGGGGAGGGGAGGGGAGGGGACGGGGCGGGGCGGGACGGGAACGGGCGGTACGCGGTCAGGAGGGCCGGATCGCGGCCGAGTGCGCGAGCGCGGTCAGGGCGGCGGCGCTCGCCGGGGCCACGTCCAGGGAGCCGAGCGCGCCCAGCGCCTCCTCGACCCGCGCGGCGATCATGTCCTCGACCCGGTGGGGCGCCTTCAGCCGGAGCATCAGCGCGCGGACCTCGTCCAGCGCGCCGCGCTCCGTCCGAGGGTCGCCGTCCGGACCGCCCCGCCCCAGGAGGGCGCGCAGCCGGTCGCGGTCACCCGGCCCGGCGAGCCGCCAGGTCTCGGCGAGCAGGGCCGTGGGCCGGTGGCCGCGCAGGTCGTCCCCGTCGGACTTGCCGGTGCGCTCCGGGTCGCCGAAGAGCCCGAGCAGGTCGTCCCGGAGCTGGAACGCCTCGCCCAGCGGCAGCCCGTACGCCGCGTACCCCTCGCCCAGGAGCCGCCCGGCGCCCGCGAGGGCACCGCCGATCAGCAAGGGCTGCTCCACGGTGTACTTCGCGGTCTTGTAGCGGATCACCTTCAGCGACGCCTCCGTGTCCGGGACGGCGCCGGTGTGCAGGATCTCCAGGCACTCGCCCGCGACCAGGTCGCGGGCCAGCAGTGCCCACAGCGGACGGGCCCGGCCGAGATAGGCGGCGGGCAGGCCGCTGGTCACGAACAGCTGGCCGGCCAGCGACATCAGCAGGTCGCCCACGAGCATCGCCAGCGAACGGGCGGCGCCGGCGGCCCGCGGATGGTGCGGCAGGGCGGCGCGCAGCGCGAGGTGCGCGGTGGGCCGGCCGTGGCGGAGCGGGCTGTCGTCGACGAGGTCGTCGTGCACGACGGCCGCCGCGTGGACCAGTTCGAGCGCGGCCGCCGCCCGCAGCAGGGCCTCGCTGTCCGGCTGCCCCGCCCCGCGCCAGCCCCAGTAGCAGAACGCCGCCCGCAGCCGCTTGCCCGCCGCGACCGCCGTCTCCAGCTCGACGGCGACCGGCGCCAGGGCCGGGTCGACCGCCGCCAGCAGATCGGCCTCCTGGGCGACGAAGCGGTGCAGCGCGGTGTCGACGCGGGCCTTGAACGCGGCCGGGTCCCAGGCCTCAGTCATCGGCGGAGCCCCGCCGGTCCCGCACGTGCCGGGCCAGCACCTCCAGGTGCGGCGGCGGTGCGGCGGCGTACCGGTCGAGCGCGAGGCGGCCGCGTGCCCTCAGGTCCCGCTCGGCCTCGGAGGCCAGCTCGGCCGCGTCCGAACGGCGCAGCAGCCCCCGGACCGTGCCCAGCGCCGACCCCAGCGTGCTCACCGCCAGATCGGCGAGTCCCGCCACGAGTAACACGGCCTGGTCGTCCAGGCCTTCGGGGCGTCCCTCGTCCCGCGTCATGTCGTCCTCCCACCTCGGATGCGTCCGGTCCAGCGTGACGCGGTGCGCGGCGGGAGACCGACGGAACTCACGAACGAGTGAACGAGCTACGGGGAGGTGGTCAGCGCCCCCGTGAGGTGCGCGTACGCCACCTGCGCGTGCAGCCGGACCCCGGTCACCAGGGTGTCGTCGTCCGCGTAGAAGTGCGGGTTGTGGTTGGTGACGAGCCCGCGCCCGCCGGGCACCGGGACCGGACGCCCGGCGGCGTCCAGGGTGGCGTCCTGGACGCCGAGCGTCACGTAGAGGCCGCCGAAGCGGTCGATGAACTCCGACACGTCGTCGTAGCCCAGCGTGCCGCCGGTCTCCACCACCCGCTCCTCGCCGGCCACCCGGCGCAGGGTCGGCAGCCCCGCGGCCACCCACTCGGCGCTGTTGTGGACCGGCGGCACCGGCTGGAGGTAGTCCACGGCGGCCGTGGCGTTGTACGCGGCCGCCGTGTGCTCGGCGAGCGTCGTCAGGCGCCGCTGCACCTCCGCCATGTCCGACGCGACCGCGCAGCGGACGGTGCCCCACAGGGTGACGGTCTCGCCGATGATGTTGAAGCGGCCGACGTCCTCGACGTGCCCGATGGTGACGGTGACCGGGTCGAAGGCGGAGACCTGGCGGTAGATCTGTCCGATCCCGGTCATGATGCCGCCGGCCGCCGGCATCGGGTCGACGCCCTGCCACGGGGTCGAGCCGTGCACCTGCTTGCCGGTGACGACGATCCTGACCAGCGTGGACGCCGCGTACTGGTTGCCGACGCGGTAGCCCACGTACCCCTTGGGGTACGGGGTGACGTGCATCCCGAAGACCATCGTCGGCACCGGCCCGGCGAACGCGCCCGCCTCCACCATGGCCCGCGCCCCGCCCTCCTCGGTGACCGGCGGTCCCTCCTCGGCGGGCTGGAAGACGAACAGCACGGTTCCGGGGAGGCGTTCGCGCGCCCCGGCGAGGACGGTCGCGGCGCCCATCAGCATCGCGGTGTGGCAGTCGTGCCCGCAGGCGTGCGAGACGGGGAACGGGCCGCCCGGGTACGCCGCGTCGACCACCTCGGAGGCGAAGTCGGCACCGCACAGGTCCCGCACGGGAAGGGCGTCGATGTCGGCCCGCAGCGCCACCGTGCGCGGCCCCGGGAGGCCGCCCCGCAGCACCCCGACGACGCCGTGCCCGGCGATGCCCGTGCGGACCTCGTCGAGCCCCAGCGCGCGCAGGTGGTCGGCGACGAACCGCGCGGTCTCCACCTCGCGGTTGGACAGCTCGGGATGACGGTGCAGATGGCGGCGCCAGGCGATCACCTGGGGCGCCGCCTTCTCCGCGCTCCGGTCCAGTTCCTCGTGGATCTCGTGGATCTCGTGGTCGGGTTCCGTGCTCACGAAGGCCTCCGTCTCACCGTGAGGGGCCTTCAGGGTGCCACGGGGGCGTCGGTTCCGGTCAGGCCGCCGGGAAGCCCGGCGCGCCCCGCTCGATGATCGCCGCCGTGTCCAGGCCCGGCGGGAGGGTGCCGAAGGCGATGCCCCATTCCCCGTCCAGGCGGGAGGCGCAGAAGGCGTCGGCGACGGCGGGGTGCCCGTGCCGGACCAGGAGCGAGCCCTGGAGGACGAGGGCGAGGTGCTCGACGATCCGGCGGGCGCGGTACTGGAGCGCGTCGGGGTCGCCGAGCTCCGCGAGGTCCTTGCGGAGGCGGGCCGTCGCCGCGTCGAGGCGCCGGTCGGCACCGGCCGCCCGGTCGACCTCCGCGAAGAAGGCGTCCACGGCCTGCGGCTGACGGGCCATCGCGCGCAGCACGTCGAGCGCGGCCACGTTGCCCGAGCCCTCCCAGATGGAGGGGAGCGGCGACTCGCGGTACAGGCGCGGGAGCCCCGAGTCCTCGACGTAGCCGTTGCCGCCCAGGCACTCCAGGGCCTCGGCCGCGTGGGCGGGGGCGCGCTTGCAGACCCAGTACTTGGTGACGGCGAGCCCGAGGCGGCGCAGCTGCTCCTCCTCGGCGTGCCCGGCCGCCGCCCGGTCCACCGCTCCCGCGAGGCGCATCGCGGCGACCGTCGCTGCCTCGGCCTCGACCGCCAGGTCCGCGAGCACGTTGGTCATGAGCGGCTGGTCGACCAGCCGGGCCCCGAAGGCGCTGCGGTGCGTCGCGTGGTGCACGGCCTGGACGAGCCCCTGGCGCATCCCGGAGGCCGAGCTGACGGCGCAGTCGAGCCGGGTCATGTTCACCATCCGGATGATGGTGGCGACCCCGCGGCCCTCCTCGCCGACGAGGTGTCCGAGGGCACCCTCGTACTCGATCTCGCTGGAGGCGTTGGAGCGGTTGCCGAGCTTGTCCTTGAGCCGCTGGAAGCGGATCGCGTTGCGCGAGCCGTCGGGCAGCACCCGCGGCACCAGGAAGCAGGACAGTCCGCCGGGCGCCTGCGCGAGGGTGAGGAAGACGTCCGACATCGGCGCGGACGTGAACCACTTGTGCCCGGTCAGCGCGTACGTCCCGGGCTCGCCCGTGGGAACCGCCCGGGTGGTGTTGGCGCGGACGTCCGAGCCGCCCTGCTTCTCGGTCATGGACATCCCCGCGATGATCCCGCGCTTCTCCGTCGGGACCCGCAGCCCGAAGTCGTAGGCCGAGGAGGTGAGCAGCGGCTCGTAGACCGCGGCGAGCTCCGGCGCGGCGCGCAGCGCGGGCACCGCCGCGTACGTCATCGAGATCGGACACAGGTGGCCCGGGTCGGCCTGCCCCCACACGAAGACCTTCGCGGCACGGGCCACGTGCGCGCCCGGCCGGCCGTCGGCCCAGGGCGCGCCGTGCAGACCGTGCTGCACGGCCACGTTCATCAGTTCGTGCCAGTACGGGTGGAACTCGACCTCGTCGACGCGGTGCCCGTACCGGTCGTGGGTGTGCAGCACGGGGGAGTTCCGCTCGGCGAGCCGCCCCCACTCCTGGGCCTGCTGACCGCCTGCCATCACGCCCAGCTCCCGGACGTCGGTCTCCGCCCACTCCGCGCCCTCGCGGCGCAGGGACTCCAGGAGCGCCGGGTCGGCGGAGACGTCGTAACCGGTCAGCGGCGGGACTTGGTTGGTGACCTCATGCGTGGCGGGCATCGGCAACTCCCAGGGCTCGGAGGGTGAAGGTGACCAGGGCGGGTACGGTGCCGGGCCCGACGGTCTCCCCGGCCGTCGGGTCGGCGGACGGTCCGGTCAGCGGGCCGATGAGCGCCTCGGCGCCCGCGCCCACCAGGGCGGAGGCGGTCACCCGGGCGTCCTGGGGCGGGAGTTCGCCGCTCTCGACGCCGGTGACGACCAGCGCGGCGAAGACGTCGCGGAACGCGCGCCGGAAGACGAGGCGCTCGGCGTCGACGGCCGGGTCGACCGGCTCGGCGAGCAGCGCGTAGGCGAGGCGGGGCGCCTTGAGGGCCCGGGTCGCGAAGGTCTCTATGACGGCCACCACGCGGTCGGCGGAGGTCCGGTGCGTGTCCAGGGCCGCGGCCTCGGAGACGGCGGCGACCTCGCGTCCGACGACCGTGCGGAACAGCTCGACGGAGAGCGCGGCCTTGCTGGGGAAGTGGCGGTACACGCTGCCGGTGGCGATGCCCGCCCGCGCGGCGACGGCGGCCATGGTGCAGCCGGCGTAGCCGTGCTCGGCGAGCAGCCCGAGGCCCGCCTCGACCACGGTGGTGCGCTGTGCGTCGAAGCGGGCCTGGACCGCCGGTGTGCGTCGGTAGGGCATGGAAGGAGTGAAGCAGTGATTCATTCCTTCATCAAGGACCCGCTCACCGCTCCGTGGGATCCCGCAGGCCACGCAGCGCGAAGTCCTCGAAGCCGGCGGGCAGCGGGCCGGCGGACCCGTCGAGCCCGTTCAGGGCGGCGACGAGCTTGCGTTCCTCGTACGTGAAGTGGGACTCGACCAGGGCGACGAGGCCGTCCAGCTCCCCGCTGATCCGGCGGACCTCGGCGGGGTCCGGCTCGGGGCCGGTGCCGAGTCCGTCGACCAGCTTCTGCACGGCCCGCAGGATCTCCGTCACCTGTTCGTGGTCCCGGGACAGCTCGTCGAGCACGGGCCGCAGCTCGGGGTGGCTCCGGGCGAGGGTGGGGAAGACGCCCTCGTCCTCGGCGGTGTGGTGCCGGGTGAGGGCGGAGCAGAACGCGAGGCAGTGGGACCGCAGTTCGCGCGGGCGCTCCCCGCCGGAGGCGAGATGGGCGGCCACGTCCGCGCGCAGGCGGGCCAGCTCCTCGCGGAGGTAGAGGTGGACGTCGACGAGTTGGTTGCCGAACGCCGCGAGGCGGTCGGTCGGTTCGGGACGGAGGGACATGCCCGCATCGTAGGTGCGCGGGCACGTCCCCGGGTACGGTCCGCCGCCGGCCTCAGCCCGTGAAGATCTCCACGAGCGACCAGATCGCCAGCGCGGCCATGCAGACGCCGCCGATCCGCTGCACGGTCTTGAGCGGGACGCGCTTCGCGATGAAGCGGCCCGCGACGAGCGCGAGCGCGGACACGCTCATCAGGGCTGCCGCGGAGCCGATCGCCGTCGACCAGGTGCCGTTGGTGGCGGCGAGGTTGGCCGTGGTGATCTGGGTCAGGTCGCCCCACTCGCTGATGAAGACGGCCATGAAGGCGGTCGAGTAGACGGGCCAGAAGCCGGTCACGGTCTTGCCGCCGGTGTCGTCCTCGTCCTCGTCGCCCCCGCCGCGCAGCAGCATGAAGGCGCCGAAGCCGAACATCAGGGCCGAGACGAGCTTGACGCTCCAGTCGGGGAGGAGTCCGAGCAGGCTGCCCGCGCCCACGGCGATGGCCACATGGACGATGAACGCGGTCGAGGTGCCGAACCACACGTACAGCGGACGCATGCGCGTGCCCATGGCGAGGGACGCGAACATCGTCTTGTCGGGAAGCTCGGCGAGGAAGATCAGCCCGAAGGCGGTGATGATCGCCAAGGGGTCGAGGTGCATACCGGGAGCTCTCTGCTCGGACCGGGCCCGGGCCCGACACGGCGCCTGGTGGGGCGACGGGAGGACCACTCGGCCCGGCATGACGAACCACGCCCACAGGTGCGGGCGCGGCGATGATGCCTGGCCGAAGGTCTCGCCCGTCCGCGCTTCCGCGCGGACCCGGTCACCGGGAGTCCGAGGACTCCAGTGTGTCGACGACCGGTTCGCAGGGCTACTCCCCTTCGCTGCCCACCAGTGTAACGGACAGCTCGGGCCGACTGTCGTAGACGGTGTCTACTGCGCCGCTCGAGGGGGGTAGACAGTGTCTACCAAGATCGGATAGACAAGGCCCATGCCCGCAGAATCCGCAGAGCCAGCAGAATCCACAGAGCCCGCAGAATCCGCAGAGTCGGCGGAGTCGGCAGAGTTCGACGACTCGGCCGACTCCACTCCGTCTCCCGCCTCCGTCGCCCCGCCGTCCTCGCCCGAGACCGGGCTGCGCGACCGCCTGGTCCGGGTCGGCGTCGAGCTCGTCGACGCGGAGGGCGCCCAGGCCCTGTCGCTGCGCGAGATCGCCCGCCGGGCGGGGGTCTCGCACGGTGCGCCCCGTCGCCACTTCCCGACCCACCTGGACCTGCTCTCGGCCATCGCCCGCGAGGGCTTCCGCGAACTCGGCGCCCGCACGGCACGGGCGGAGGCGGAGGCGGAGGCGGAGGGGGGCACGGAGGGGGAGCGAGCGGCCCGCGCGCGGATCGAGGTCCTCGCCCGCGCCTACCTCGACTTCGCGCGGACCCGCAGCGGGATGTACGAACTGATGTTCCGCCACGATCTCCTGGAGAGCGGCCGGCTCGGCCTGCGCGACACCAGCCTCCCGCTCTTCGCCGGCTTCGTCGCCCTCGTCGCCGAGGCCCGCCCCGATGCCGACCCCGCCACCGCCGCCGGCGCGCTCTGGGCCAACCTGCACGGCATCGCCCAGCTCTGGCGCTGGGGCAGCCTGCGCCTCGCCACCGGTGCGGAGGACGTGGAACCGCTCCTCGCCGCCACGCTCCGGGCGCACCTGGGCCCGGCCGGGGGCGCCCGATGAGCCGCACCGCCGTCGCCGTCCCGCCCGTCACCGCGACCCGGCACCGGGTCATCGCCCTGACCTGCAGCGTCGTCGGAGCCGCCGTCGTCGCCCTCGACGGGACCGTGCTGACCGTCGCCCAGCCCGTCCTCCAGCGCGACCTCGGCGCCGGCCTCGGAGAGGTGCAGTGGACCAGCACCGGCTACCTCGTGGCCGTCGCCAGTCTGCTGGTGTTCGCCGGCCGGCTCGGCGACCGGTACGGGCACCGCCGGGTCTTCGCGGTGGGCTGCCTCGGCTTCGCCGCGGCCTCCGCCGGGATAGCCGCCGCCCCCGGGATCGGCACGGTGATCGCCCTCCGGGTCGTCCAGGGGATCGCCGGCGCCCTGCTTCAGCCCGCCACGCTCGGCATGCTGCGGGCCGCCTATCCGCCCGACCGCCTGGGCATGCCGGTCGCCCTGCGCACCAGCGCCATCGGTCTCGCCGCCGCGACCGGGCCGCTCCTCGGCGGCGCGCTGGTCGGCGCGTACGGCTGGCGTGCCGTCTTCCTGATCGGCGTGGCCCCCACGGCGGCGCTCGCCCTCCTCTGCCTGGCCGTACCCGAACGGCGCGAGGCCCCGCCGGCCGCCGGTGCCCCCGGCCGCCCCGGACCAGGAGCCCTGGACCTCCCCGGCGCCGCCCTCCTCGGCCTCGCCCTCGCCTGCCTGGTCCACGGGCTCGTCACCGGCACCCCGGTCGCCCTCGCCGCCGCCGCGCTCGCCGCCCTCCTCCTCGTACGCCACGAACGGCGCGCCCCGCACCCCCTGCTGCCGCCGGCCCTGCTGCGGCCCGGGCCCGTCACCGCCGGGCTCGGGACGCTGCTCGCCTTGTCCGCCGCGTTCTCCGGCACCCTCTTCGCCGCCACCTACCTCTTCCAGGACACCCTCGGCCTCGACCCGCTGGACACCGCCCTGCGGATGGTCCCGCTCGCCGCGCTCCTGGTGCTGGGGGCCCCGGTCAGCGCCCTGCTCCACCGCCGCTTCGGGGCCAGGGCCACGGCCACCGGGGGAGCCCTGCTCACCGCGCTCGGCGTGCTGCTGCTCGGCCTGCCGGGCGCGGCGGAACGGGCCCTGTCCGCCGGGGGCTGCGCGGCCCTGATCGGGGCCGGATTCGGGGCCGTGATGGTGACCGCGACCTCCGTCGTCGTGCACCGGGCGCCGCCCGAGCACGCCGGGGTGGCCGGCGGGCTCCAGCAGACCGCGATGAACACGGGACCCGTCCTCGGCGTCGTCCTCGCCTCGCTGCTGCTCGCCTCCGGCACCGCCCTGCCCGCGCTCGCCGCCGTCGCCGTCCTCGCCGTACCCGCCGCGCTCGCGCTGCCCGGACCGCGCCGGGACGCTGACACGCCACCGGCGACGTAACGCCCGGGTCCGGCCCCGCCCCGTACGTACGATCAGTCAATGCCCACAGGTGGTCACCGTCTCACCACGCCCAAGGGGACGCGCACCCAGTTCACCATCGGTCTCGCGCTGCCCCTGCTGGCCCTCGCGCTCGTGGTGGTCGTCGACCTCGTCACCTCGCAGGGGCAGCACTTCGACCGGCTGCTCGTCATCGGCCCCGCGCTCGCCGCCGTCACCTGGAACGTGCGCGGGACCGTCGCCATCGGCCTGCTCGCGATGGTGCTGCGGCTGGCCCTCGCCCTGGCGCAGGGCGATCCCGCGCAGGACATCCTCGCGGCCGAGGCCGTGCTGGCCGCCGTCATCGCCGCCGCCGTCTGGGTCAGCCGGGTCCGCGCCCGCTACGAGCAGGACATGCGGGAGGTCACGGCCGTCGCCGAGGTCGTCCAGCGGGTGCTGCTGCGCCCGCTGGCCCCCCGGCTCGGCCGGGTCGAACTGCACCTGCTGTACCTCGCCGCCGCCGCGAAGGCCCGGATCGGCGGCGACTTCTACGAGGCGGTACGGGTCCCCGGCGCCGTCCGCGTCATGCTCGGCGACGTCCAGGGCAAGGGCCTCGGTGCCGTGGAGAGCGCCTCCGTGCTGCTCGGCTCCTACCGCGGCGCCGTCACCGACGCGCCCGACCTCCCGGCCCTCGCCGACCGGCTCGAAGAGGGCCTGGAGCGGTACGGCACCTGGGACCCCGAATCCGACGTCACCGAGCGCTTCGCCACCGTCCTGCTCCTCGAACTCCCCGACGACGAGGACGTCGTCCGCCTGCTGAGCCTCGGCCACCCGGCCCCGCTCCTCCAGCACGGGGGACGGGTGCGGCCCGTCGAGCTGACCGACCCGTCGTTGCCCGTCAACCTGGCCGGGCTGTGCACCTCCCGGCACCGCGTGGAGCAGGCGCCGTTCGGACCGGGGGACCGGCTGCTGCTGTTCACCGACGGGGTCAGCGAGACCCGGGACAAGGCGGGCGTGTTCTACCCGCTGGAGGACCGGCTCCGCGGCTGGGCGGACGTGCCGGCCGACCGGGTCCTGCCGCTGCTCCAGGACGACCTCGCCGCCTACGGCGCGGACGGCCTCGACGACGACGTGGCCGCGCTGCTCCTCGTCCGGCCGCCGGAACCGGCCGCCGGGCCCCCCGCGGCCGGCGCGGCGGCGCAGGGGTAGCGGGCGGGACCCGGACGCCGGGGAGGGGCCGGGTGCGGTGCGCCCGGCCCCTCCCCGGTCACCTCCTGGACCCCGGCCCCCGGTCAGGCGCGGCCGTGGAAGTCGTAGCCCGCGTCGTCGATGGTCGTGGAGATCAGCGCGTCATCCGGCTCGGCGCTGGTGTTGACGGTGACCAGGCCGGTGGAGATCTCCACGCTCACGGTGTCGACGCCGTCCAGTCCGCGCAGGGCCTCGGAGACGATCGCCTTGCAGTGACCGCTGTTGACACCGGAAACCTTGTACGTGGTGGAGAAAGCGGACATGGGAACCTCCTGAGCGTGTGCGCGTGATACCCCCAAGGGGTATTCCGTTGATCCATTTCTACCCCCAGGGGGTATCCCGCGCAAGGAGGGTTCCGGCCGTCGGGCTCAGGCCAGGGGCGGCAGCTCGAGGTGCTCCCGCAGCGTCGTCCCCGTGTACGCCGTGCGGTACGCCCCGCGCTCCTGGAGCTCCGGGACCAGCAGGTCCACGATGTCGTCCAGGCCGTCCGGGATCAGGTACGGCGAGATGTTGAAGCCGTCCAGGGCCCCGTGCCGCACCCAGCGGGCGAACTTCTCGGCGAGTCCGGCGGCCGTGCCGACGTGACCCCGCTGGGGACCGAGCTCGATCACCGTCTCCCGCAGCGACCAGCCGTTGGCCTCCGCCCTGGCCCGCCATTCGGCCACCACGCCCCGCGGGTCCGCGATCCGCGCCGAGCCGAACGCGCCCGTGTTCTCCTCGACGACCGGGTCCTCCGCGGGCAGCGGCCCGTCCGCGTCGCGCTCCGAGAGGTCCAGGTTCCACAGCCGGCTCGCGACGGCCAGGGCCGTCGCCGGGGTGACCTGCTCCAGGCGCACCCAGCGGGCCTTCTCCTCCGCCTCCTTCTCGGTCGCGCCGATGACGATCTCCGTGGCGGGCAGGATGCGCAGCGCGTCCTCCGGACGTCCCGCCGCGCGCAGCCGTCGCCGGATGTCCTCGGCGAAGCCGAGCGCGTCGTCGAAGTCCCGCCCGTGCGCGGAGAAGATGACGTCCGCGTTGCGCGCCGCGAAGTCCCGGCCGTCCGGCGAGTCGCCCGCCTGGAAGATCACTGGATGCCCCTGGGCGCTGCGCGGCAGCGCCGGCACCAGGTCGACGTCGAACTGCGCCCCCGCAGCCCGCACCCGGCCTATCGTGCCCGGCACCGACCAGCTGCGGGCCTCGACCGAGTCGGTGACGGCGCCCTCCGCCCAGCCGTCCCAGATCGCGCGGGCAACCTTGAGGAACTCCTCGGCGCGCGTGTACCGGTCGGCGTGGTCGAGGAAGCCGCCGCGCCGGAAGTTGGCGCCGGTCCAGGCGTTGTCCGTGGTCACGACGTTCCAGCCGGCGCGGCCCCCGGAGAGCAGGTCGAGGCTCGCGAGCCGGTGGGCCAGGTCGCCCGGCTCGTTGAAGGTCGTGTTGGAGGTGGAGACCAGGCCGATCCGGTGGGTGACGGCCGCGAGCGCGGCGAGCTGGGCGAGGGAGTCGGGCCGCCCGGCGACGTCCAGGTCGTGGATGTGCCCGTCGGTCTCGCGCAGCCGCAGCCCGTCGCCGAGGAAGAAGGCGTCGAACAGGCCGCGTTCGGCGGTCTGGGCGACCTTCCGGAAGGAGGCCGGGTCGATCTGGGAGCCGCTGGCGGGGTCGGACCAGATGGTCCAGTGGTTGACGCCCTGGAAGAAGACGCCGAAGTGCAGCCGGGCGTCGGGACGGGGGACGTCGTGCGGGTCGGTGCCGGTCATCGGTTCCCCTCCCGGGTGGTGGCGGGCGTGGTGGCGGAGGCGGCGGTCGCGGAGGCGGAGGCCGTGGTGGCGAAGCGGCTCTCGGGCCGGGGGAGTCCGAGGGTGGTGCGCAGGGTGGTGCCCGGCAGCGGCCGCGCGGCGATCCGGCGTACGAACAGCTCGGGGAGCACCAGCCGGGAGAGCACCGCCAGGTCCTCGTCGAGCACCAGCGGGTGCAGCCGCACCCCGTCGACCACGGCGCTCAGCTCCTCCAGCAGATCGGCCAGCCCCTGCGCGGAGCCGGTGTACCGCAGCCGGCCGGGCGGCCGGCCCGCGCCCTCGTCCCAGGCGGCGAAGCGGTCCAGGTCCGCGATCCGCTCGGCGGCCGTCTCGCCCGGGGTGTCCAGGGCGACCTCCAGCTCGGCGAACGCCAGCGGCGCCCCGGAGGCGGCCGCGGCCTCGCCGAGGACCGCGGGCGAGGAGCCCTCGACCAGGGCCACGTCCACGAGCCCGGGCGGGACGAGCCCGGCGGGCGCCAGGACCACCGGCCTGCCCTGCGGGGGACGCGGCACGATCGCCGGGCCCTTCACGCTGTACGTCTCGCCCTCGAAGTCGACGTAGTGCAGCCGCTCGCGGTCGAGGTAGCGGCTCGTGGCGACGGACCGGATGACGGCGTCGTCCTCCCACGAGTCCCACAGGTCACGCGCCACCTGGAGTCCGTCCAGCGCCTCGCGGCGCAGCGCCGGCTCGCCCTCCACCCGGGGCCGTCCCCAGGCGCGGGCGGCCTCGGCGCTCTCCTCCACCCCGAGCACCCAGCCGGCCCGGCCGACCGAGACGTGGTCGAGCGAGGCGATCCGGGTCGAGACGTGGAACGGTTCGGCGTAGGTCGTCGCGAGGACCGGCGCCACGCCGATCACGCTGGTGGACGCGGCGATGAACGCGGCCCGTTCCACCGCCCCGATCCGCCCCGCGGGTCCGCCGACGGCGGCCGAGGCGGGCGGCAGGACGGAGTCGTCGAGGGTGACCAGGGTGAAGCCGGCGTTCTCGGCGACGGCCGCCACCTGGGCGGTCCGGCGCGGCGTCAGCAGCTCTCCGGGGGCGTGGGCGGCGCGGCGCCACGCGGCGGGATGGGCACCGTCGCCGTCGATCTCGACGGCCAGGTGCAGGGCAGGGTGAGGCATGGGGGTCCTTCCGGAACGACACGGCGAAACGCGACGGCGCGCCGCCCGGAGCCGTGACGGCACGGCGGGCGCCGGCCCGGGACCGCGCGCGGGCGCGGTGCCGGGGTGGGATTCAGCGGTGTGCGGAAGGACAGATGGCGGAGGCGGTGCGGCAGAAGTCGACATGCCGCCGGCAGCTCAGCAGAGCCCCCGCCCACACGACACCACGACCGCGACGCGGCGCGGCGAGGGGTGCGGGCACGGGAGCCTCCAGGGTCCGGAAGGGAACGCCCCAGCTTAGGCAGGCACGGTTCCGGGATGTCAAGGCGGTTCTGACTGGCGGACGTTCGGGCGGATCCGCTGGTCGGCCCGCCTGCCGCCGCGACCGCCCGGGCAGCGCGGGAGCGGGCGTGGGGGCGGGGGTAGCGGCGGTGGGGGGCGGGGGGAGCGGCGGGCTACGCCCGGTACGCCGTGTTCGCCGCCGCCCAGTCCGCGAGCGCGCGGGCGCATTCGGCGACCGACTCGCGCCAGCTGCGGGCCGCGCCCTCGCCCGCCTCGTCGCTGACGTGCTTCACCAGCCGGACCGGGACCCCGGCGAGGCAGGCTGCGGTGGCCAGGGCGTACCCCTCCATGTCCACCAGGGCGGCCCGGGCCGCGAGCCGCTCCCGCGCGGCCTCGTCCGAGATGAACGCGTCACCGGTCGCGAGGACGACGTCGCCGCCGGCCGGCAGGCTGAGCGGCTCCCCGTAGGTCTCGCCGGTGAGGGTGGCGAGCAGCGCGCCGTCCAGGTCGTGCTGGATGACCGTGCCGACGACGTGGGTGCCGGTCATGCCGGGGCGCAGCGCGCCCGCCGTGCCCAGGTTGACGACCTCGGAGGGGCGCGGCCCGCGGGCGAGCACGGTGGAGAGCGCCGTCGCCGCGTTGACCTTGCCCATGCCCGTGAGCAGGATCGGCAGATCCGTGTCCAGGTACTGCGCCTCCTCCTTGACCGCGAGGACGAGCAGGGGACGGCCGGCCGTGATCTCACCCGAGAGTTCCATGCCGCTCACGCTACCCGCTGCGGCCGACCGGGTGGTGCTCAGACCGGGAGCAGCCGGCCGATGAGCTCCCCGAGCTGCCGCGCGTCACGGCAGGGCCGCATGTCGACGATCTCCGCGTAGGTGTGGGCGACCGAGTCGCCGGTCGACCACAGGGAGCGCTGCTCGGGGTTGAGCCAGTACACCCGGCGGGCCCGGGAGGCGATCAGTTCGAGCGCCGGGAGCCGGGGGTCGCTGTGGTTGGTCCGGGCGTCCCCGAGCACGAACACGACGGTACGCGGGCCCAGTGCGTCCGCGTAGCGCTCGGTGAACTCGTCGAGTGCCGTCCCGTAGTCGCTCTGCCCGTGCCAGCCGGTGACGGTCGCCTCCGCGAGGATCCGCGCGCCGAGCCCGGCCGGGTCCGCCCGGTCCCGGGCCACCAGGTCCGTCACCTCGTCGGTCCGGTTGACGAAGGCGAAGACCCGGACCCGGCTGAACTGGTCGTGCAGCGCCTGCACCAACAGCATCGTGAAGTGGGCGAAGCCCGCGACGGAACCCGAGACGTCGCACAGCAGCACCAGTTCGGGCCGTCCGGGCCGTCGCCGCCGCAGCACCGGGCGCATCGGCACGCCGCCGGTGGACAGCGAGCGGCGCAGGGTGCGGCGCAGGTCGATCTCGCCCCGCGCGGCCCGGCGGCGGCGCGCCGCGAGCCGGGTCGCGAGCAGCCGGGCCAGCGGCCGCACCGTACGCCGCAGCTCGTCGAGCTGGTCCCGCCCGGCGAGGAGGAAGTCGATCCGGTCGGGCGTGGTGCCGACCGCCCGGCGGGCCACCCGGTCCCGGCCCTGGCGCTCGGCCACCCGGCGGCGCGCCTCGGTCCGCACCCGGTCGCGGAAGTCCTCGATGCGCTTGCGGATCTCGTCGTCGGTCAGCCGGTCGGCGAACTCCGGCTCCCCCGCGTCGCCCTCGCGGAGCATCGCCCGGATCCGGGCGAGCAGCGTCTCGGGCCGCAGCCGGGAGAGCGTCTGGTACGAGGACCAGCCGTCCGACCCGGGGGAGGAGCCGTATCCGCCGAGCCCGCCCACCGCCTCGCCGGCCAGCCGGTTCAGCGCCGCGTCGTCGCCCGTGGCGAGCGCGGCGGCGAGCCGTTCGCGCAGCTGCTCGCGCAGGCGGGCGGGATCGGCGGCCTCGGCGGCCTCGGCCGGAGGGCGGGCCGCGCCGCCGTCGGCCGGGTCGCCGTCCGCACGTTCGCCGTCCCGCCGCCCGCCGTCCTCCGCCCCGGCCTCTCCGGGCAGGGCCTCGACGAGCGGGAAGTACAGGTCGAAGACCCGGTCGAACACGGGCCGCCGGTCCTCGCCGTGCAGCAGCGTCGCCGCGAGCGCGGCCCGCATCCGCTCCCGGTCCTCGAAGCCGACCGCCTCGAGCGCGAGGCCCGCGTCGACGGTCTCGCCGGTGCCGATCCCGAAGCCGTGCGCCCGCAGCGCCCGCACCAGGCCGGTGACCCGGTCGGCGGCGGTCACAGCGTGTCCAGGTCCAGCTTGGCCGCCGCCTTCAGGATGTCCTCCTGGTGCTTGAGGATCACGCCGAGGCTGCTGCGCACGACCTCGTCGGACACGGCGTCCGCGCCGAGCGCGAGCAGGGTGCGGGCCCAGTCGACGGTCTCGGCCACGGAGGGCGCCTTGCGCAGGTCCATCGCGCGCAGCGCGCCCACCACGCGGACCACCGAGGAGGTGAGGGCCTCGTCGATGCCGGGCACCTTGCTCCGCACGATCCGCCGCTCCAACTCCTCCTCGGGGAAGCCGATGTGGAGGAAGAGGCAGCGGCGCCGCAGGGCCTCGGAGAGCTCGCGGCTCGCGTTGGAGGTGAGCACGACGAAGGGGCGGCGGGTGGCGGAGACGGTGCCGAGCTCGGGGACGGTGATCTGGAAGTCGCTCAGCACCTCCAGGAGCAGCCCCTCGACCTCGACGTCGGCCTTGTCGGTCTCGTCGATCAGCAGCACGGTCGGCTCCTCGGAGCGGATCGCGGTGAGCAGCGGGCGGGGCAGCAGGAACTCCTCGCCGAAGATGTCGGTGCGGGTCTCGTCCCAGCTCTCGCCGCGGCCGGCGGTGATCCGCAGCAGCTGCTTGGCGTGGTTCCACTCGTAGAGGGCGCGGGACTCGTCGACGCCCTCGTAGCACTGGAGCCGCACCAGATTCGCTCCGGCGACCTCGGCGACCGCCTTGGCGAGCTCGGTCTTGCCGACTCCGGCGGGCCCCTCGACGAGCAGCGGCTTGCCGAGCCGGTCGGCGAGGAAGACGGTGGTGGCGACGGCGGGCGAGGCCAGGTAGCCGGTGGCGGCGAGCCGCTCGGCGACCTCGTCGACGGAGTGGAAGTACCCGGTCGTCATAGCTGTTCCCCCGAGATGCACAGGTGAGTTACCGGCCAGTAGTGGCAGCGTACCCGCCCGGGGCCGCCGACCGCCCGGAGTCGGACGCCCCGCTCCACGGAGGGTGACCCGGCGCTGGTCCGGGGGGTGCCGCGCGCGCGGCGGGCGGGCCGCTGGTGGAATGGGGGTGAGGGGAACGGCGGTGGAGGTGCGGTGGCGGAGCGAGCTGGGGAGCGGGCCTGGCCGGAGGGGGAGTACGAGGCCGTCCTCGCCCGGCTCGACGCCATGGAGCACGCGGCGGCCGAGATCGGCACCGCGCTCGACGAGCGGACCGTCTGCGCCGAGCTGGCCGGTTTCCTGGTCCGCCGGGTAGCCGACGCGGTGGCCGTCGACCTCGGGTCGCCGGACGGCGCCCCGCCCCTGCGGGCGGCGACGGCCGGTGACACCGCCCTCCTGGACGGATCGCCCGCGCCCGCGGTGCTCCTGCTGCCGATGCTCGCGCGCGACGGGGAGGACCTGGGGCGGGTCCGGGTGGCCAGGACCGGTCGTGCCTTCACCGCGCACGAGAGCGCGGTCGTCGCCCACGCCGTACGGCTCGCTGCCCTCCACCTCGGCCACGCCCGCCGGCTGGCCGCCACCGAGGCCACCGCGCTGCATCTGCAGCGCGCCCTGGTCGCCGAGCCGGGCCGGCCCCACCCCAACCTGGAGATCGCCGGGCGCTACCTCCCGGCCGGGCCGCGCACCCTCGTCGGCGGCGACTGGTTCGAGACGGTCCGGCTCCACTTCGGGCGCAGCCTGCTCGTGGTCGGCGACGTCATGGGGCACGGCCTGGACGCCGCCGTCGACATGAACGCCTACCGGACCGCGCTGCGCGAGGTGGCCGCCACCGACCTGCCCCCGCACCGGGTGCTGCGCCAACTGGACGCCGTCGTCGCCGAGGACGAGGGCCGCCGTCCCGCCACCTGCCTGCTGATCCAGGTCGATCCGGCCCGCTCCACCGCGACCTTCGCCAGCGCGGGCCACCTCCCGCCGGTCGTCTTCGCCGCCGACGGCTCGGCCGAACTGGTGGACCTCCCGGTGGGCCCGCCGCTCGGCACCGGCCTCGGCGGCTACGAACCCGCCGTCCGCACCCTCGCCCCGGCCGACACCCTGCTGCTGTTCACCGACGGGCTGGTCGAGCGGCGCGGGGAGGACATCGACCACTCCCTGGCCCGCCTCGCCGCGCTGAGGCTACCGGCGGGTTCCGGCCCCGAGGCGGTCGTCGACGACGTGCTGCGCCGACTCGACGCGCACACCGCGGAGGACGACGTCGCGGTGCTCGCGGCCCGGGTCCGCGAACGCCCCGCGCCCTGACCCGAGTCGGCGGTTTCAAGCCTCGGCGGGATTCTTTCCGCAAGGCGCTTGTGCACGCCCCCGGGGAGGGGCACGCTCCTCGTATGAACACAGCCAGGCACGCCAGTGAACGCCTGATGAGCTGGCCCTCGCTGATCGCCGACCGCGCGCCGTGCGGTGCCGAGCTCGGACTGCGCACCGCGACGCAGGAGATCGTGCACTTCCACGGCGAACACGAGGCCGATGTCCACCTCACCCGCGCCATGATCGCCCGGCTGCGCCCGGCCCTCCTCGGGTCGAGCGCGCTGAGACTGCGGGCCGGCTCGGGCTGGGTGACGGTCCGTCTGGACATGGGCTCGGACATCGACCTGCTGGCCACCCTGGTGAGCGCCGCTCTCCAGGCGACCGGCGCGCCCTATCCCGCCCACGACCCGGCCCCGGACCACTGCACGCGCACCCGCATCCGCTGCTGACGGACGGTCCGGGTTTCCTAGCCCATCGGGAAGATCATGCAGGTGCTGGTCGCATGGCCGAGCAGCCGGTCCTGGGAGTCGTACAGGCCCGCCTCCGCGAGCGCCGTGCGCCGGCCCTGGCTCAGCACCGTGCCGATCGCGCGCACCTTGCCCGTGCCCAGGGTGATCGGCCGCAGGAAACGGGTCGACAGGTCCAGCGAGGTGTACGCCATGCCCTGGGGGAGCGTGGAGTGCACCGCGCAGCCGGCCGCGGAGTCGAGCAGCGTCGCGTAGACCCCGCCGTGCACGCTGCCGATGGGGTTGTAGTGCTCCTCGCCCGGCTCGAAGCTGAACACCGCCCGCCCGTGCTCGACCTCCTCCAGGCCGAAGCCCAGCAGCGCGCCGATCGGCGCTCCGGGGAGACGGCCCGCGGCGATCTCGCGCAGGAACTCCAGCCCCGCCATCGTGCCCGCGGCACCCGCGGTGGCCGCCGCGTCCTGCCAGTGCACCGTCCGTGACCGCTCCATCGCGCTTCCCTCCGCCGGGGCCCGGCCGTGCTCCGGCGTGCCCGTGATCCGAGAACTGACTTCGAAGATCGAAGCTAGAGGGGGTGTCGGCTGACTGTCAACATCGCAGCCAGCTGTCTACAGTGGGGCGATGCAGTACCTGGAGATGGACACCGAGAACTGCCCGGTCCGGCGCGCCCTCGACCTGGTGGGCGAGAAGTGGTCCCTGCTCATCCTGCGGGACGCCTTCAACGGAGTGCGCCGCTACGACGACTTCCGCCGCCACCTCGGACTCTCCGAGGCCGTCCTCGCCGACCGGCTCCGCAAGCTGGTCGCCGCCGGCATCCTGCGCGCCGAGCCCTACCGCGAACCCGGGGCCCGCACCCGCTCCCAGTACCGCCTCACCTCCAAGGGACGGGACCTCTGGCCCGTCCTGCTCGCCCTCAAGCAGTGGGGCGACAGCCACGCCGGCGACCCCGCGGGCACCCCGCTCGACATCCGCCACGCCGACTGCGGCGCCCCCGTGCGCGTCGAGGTCGTCTGCGCCGACGAGGACCACACGACCCTCACCCCGTACCAGGTGACCGTCCGCCCCGGCCCCGCCGCCCGCCCCCGGCGCGACTGACCCGCCCCGGAACCCGCCCGCCCCCCGCCCTCCACCCGATCGGCGGCATGCCGGGCGGGTTCCACCGGTCGACGGGGTACTCGACGAGACATGCCCCCGAATTCCGGTGCGCCGCACGACGGTGCCCCCGCCGAGCACGGCCACTGGTTCCACCGGCTGCACGAACGCCTCCTCACCTCTCCGGTCGGACTCGCCTGGAACCGCGGGCGGGCGATGGAACTCATGCACCGCGCCATGGGGTTCGCGGCACTCAGCCTGCTCACCCTCGTCCCGCTCCTCATCGTCGTGGCCGCCGCCGACCTCGCCAGCGGCCAGGGCTTCGCCCGCTGGCTCATCCAGGGCCTGGGCGTCTCCCAGGTCTCCCAGGAGGAGGTCGAGCTGCTCTTCGGCCAGCCGGGGCAGGCCCTCCAGCGCACCACCGCCTTCGGCCTCGCCGCCCTCGCCGCCTTCGGGGTGACCTTCGGCTCCGCCGTCCAGACCGGCTACGAACGCGTCTGGGACCTGCCCACCGCCCGCTGGCACACCATGTGGCGCCACGTCGTCTGGCTCGCCGTCCTCGTCGCCGCCCTGCTCCTCTTCGTCGCCAACCCGGCTCCCGAGGAGTCCCCCGCCGGCGTCACCGTCCTCGTCGCCCTCGGCGACCTCGTGGGCACCTTCCTCTTCTTCTGGTGGTCCCAGCGCCTTCTCCTCTGCGGCCGGATCCGCTGGCGCGCCCTGCTGCCCGGCGCCGTCCTGACCGCCCTTGGCCTCCTCGGCCTGCGGATCTTCTCCCAGTTCGTCTTCTCCCCGCTCATCGCCTCCAACGCCGTCACCTACGGCCAGTTCGGCACCGTCCTCGTCCTGCAGTCCTGGCTCGTCGGCGTCGGCTTCGTCGTGTACGGAGGCGCCCTCGTCGGCCGCCTCGTCCACGAACACCTCGTCCTGCGCCGCCTGCGCCGCGCGGCGCGAGCCCGGATCCGCCCCGGGCCCCGGCGCAGCCGGTGATCACACGATCCGGTGATGCCTTCGCGCGGCGCCCGGCGGGGCCTCCCGGACCGCTTGGATGGGAGCCGATCCCATCCCCCTGCTCCGTCGAGAGAGAGCCGCCCATGGCGAACACCTGGCTGCCGCCCGCCGAGTACATCGCGACGCTGCCGAGAGCGACCGCGTACGCATGCCTCTACTTCACCGACACCCAGGGCCGCCCCTTCCAGCTGCGCGCCACCTACGAGACCGGGCTGTGGCAGTGGCCCGGCGGGAACATGGACCCCGGGGAGACCCCCTGGGAGACGGCCGTGCGGGAGTGCCGGGAGGAGACCGGGCTGGTCCACGAGGGGGAACCGCGGCTTCTGGGCACCCACTTCACCTCCGACCGGGGCGACCACTGGCCGGCCAACCACATCGGCTTCATCTTCGACGGCGGCGAGCTGACCGACGCGCAGATCGCCGCCGTCGTCCTCGACCCCGAGGAGCACAGCGAGTACCGGCTGCGCACGCTCGCCGAGTGGGAGCGGGAGATGCCCCCGGGGAACTTCCGGCGGCTCGCCGAGATCGACCGGGCCCGCCGGACGGGCACGACCGTGTACGTGGAGGCGGCCGAGGAGCTCTGACGGGCCGGGCCCCGACGACGGGGGCGGGGCCGTCGCACGCGACGGTCCCGCCCCGGGGCGGAGGGAGGGGGCTCACCTCGGGCAGTGAGCGGGAGGGTGGGCGACGTCGAGCACGAAGCGCTCCGGCGAGTGCAGGGTGAAGGACGTGTACGCGGGCTTGGTGTCGAAGGCCGCTCCGATGGTCACCACGCCCTCGAAGTCGCCGGTGAGGGCGACGCCCTTGAGGGCGGGGAGCCGGATCGTGGTGAGCCGGGGTCCCTTGTACACGGACCGTCCGGACTGGTCGTGGGCGGTGGCGGGCGAGAGGGCGATCTCCAGGAAGAACCTTCCCGGGAGCGGGACCCGGTGGCCCGAGCCGTCGTAGCGCAGCACCTTCACCGGCCGGACGCTCACCGGAGGCAGGCTGCCCCGGACGTCGACGACCAGCCGGTCGAAGGTGGGGTGGCCGCCCCAGCGGACGTCGACGACCCGGGCCGTGGCCGGAGGGCGCGTCGAGGGGGCGGGGGCGGCCCCGGCGTCCGCCGGGACCGTGGCGCCGGTCCCGGCGGCGAGGAGGATGCCCGCGGCCGTGGCCGCGAGGGTCTGGCGGTGGTGGAACATGGCGTCCCCCGGACTTCTTCTGTGACTGCATGGGGACAGTGGTGTCACTGGGAAGGACATTCACCCCAGCCGTATGGTTCCGTCCGATTTGCGAATTTCCGGACTTGATTCACTATGCGCACGAGAATCCACGCGGCGGCCGTAACCTCGGCGCCCTTCCGCAGTTGCACAGCCCATGAAGAAGCGCAGCATGCTCGCCATCGCCTCCCTCGCCGCCGGTGTCGTCACCGCCCTCGTCTCGCCGGCCCCGCACGCCGACGCCGCGGAGCACGGCCCCGGCGACGCCGTCACCGGTCTCCTGCAGGAGGACCAGATCCTCCAGGGCGACCAGGAGATCGACTCGCTCCTGGACGACACCGTCCAGGCCGGCGACGGCGTGGCGCAGGCCCCGGAGGCCGGCGGCCTCCTCTGACGGGCCCGGCCCCGCCACTCGGGCGGGGGTGGCCCGTGCGCGAGGAGTGCCGGGGGAATGACAGGATGTCCTCATGAGCGAGAACGTTTACTTCGACATCACCATCAACGACGAGCCGGCCGGCCGGATCGTCTTCAAGCTGTTCGACGACGTCGTCCCCAAGACGGCGCGCAACTTCCGCGAGCTGGCCACCGGCGAGCACGGCTTCGGCTACGCGGGCTCCCCGTTCCACCGCGTCATCCCCGCCTTCATGCTCCAGGGCGGTGACTTCACCAACGGCAACGGCACCGGTGGCAAGAGCATCTACGGCGAGAAGTTCGCCGACGAGAACTTCACCCTCAAGCACGACCGCCCGTTCCTGCTCTCGATGGCGAACGCCGGCCGCAACACCAACGGCTCGCAGTTCTTCATCACCACCATCGTGACCGACTGGCTGGACGGCAAGCACGTCGTCTTCGGCGAGGTCGTCGAGGGCACCGAGCTCGTCAAGAAGATCGAGTCCCTCGGCTCCCAGACCGGCGCCACCCGCGGCACCATCAAGGTCGCCGAGTCCGGCATCGTCAAGGCCTGACCCGACCGCACGGCCCACGCCGAGCGGTCCACCGACCCGCCCCCGCGCCACTCCGGCCGGGGGCGGTCGCGCGTGGCACGTGACCTGCGCGTCCTTTTCGGGATGCGCCGGGCCGCCGCGACAGGTAGGTTCGAGCCCAGCACGGTCCGCGGCACACGCCGCGTCGACCCCACGCCGTACCGGGAGGTGAGCCCCAGATGCGCGAGCAGTACCCCGCACGGGCCCTCCCCGCCGCCGCGTCACGCTGACCCGCGCCGGGAGCGCCCGCACCGTCGAGCACCCCCAGCGAAGGAACCATGACTGTCACCCCCTTCCGGATCTCCGTGTCCGAGGACGTCCTGCGCGATCTGCGCGCCCGACTCACCCGCACGCTCTTCACCGAGCCGTCCGACTCCGCCTACTGGGCCGCCGGTACCGACCCCGGCTGGCTGCGCGAGCTCGTCGCCCACTGGGCCGACGGCTTCGACTGGGCCAAGGCCGAGGACCAGCTCAACGCCTTCCCGCAGTTCCGCGCCGACATCGCCGGCCGGGCCGTGCACTTCGTGCACCTGCGGGCCAGGCGCGGCACCGCCCCCGACGGGCCCGCCCCGCTGCCGCTGATCCTGAGCCACGGCTGGCCGAGCAGCTTCGTCGAGCTGCTGCCGCTCGCCGAACGGCTCGCCGACCCGGGCGCGCACGGCGGCGACCCCGCCGACGCCGTGGACGTCGTGATCCCGTCCCTGCCGGGCTTCCTCTACTCGGACCTGCCCGACGGCCCGTTCACCCGCAGGGGCGTCGCCGAGACCTGGCACACCCTGATGACCGAGGTCCTCGGCTACGAGCGCTACGGCGCCTTCGGCGGCGACATCGGGGGCGGTGTCACCCAGTGGCTCGGCGCCCTGCACCCCGAGGCGGTGGTGGGCGTGCACATCACCTCCGCCGTCGTCTCCGCGGACTTCGACGCCCAGCCGCCGACCGCCCGTGAAAGCGCCTACCTGGAGGCCCTCGACGCCTACGACCGGGAGGACGGGGGCTACAGCGAGATCATGTGCACCCGCCCCGACACCCTCGCGGCCGCCCTGCGTGACTCGCCGGCGGGGCTGCTCGCCTGGATCTCCGACAAGTACCGCGACTGGAGCGACTGCGGCGGCGACCTGGAGACGCGCTGGGACCGCCACACCCTGCTGACCGTCGTCACCCTCTACTGGGCCACCGGCACGATCGGCTCCTCGTTCCGGCAGTACTACGACTACCACCGCCACAACCGGGCCGTGTCGCCCGTCCGGGTCCCGGCGGCCGTCACGCTCAGCCACGAACCCGCCTACGCGGACTACCCCCGTAGCCTCGCCGAGCGGGTCTTCCACGACCTGAGGCACTGGAGCACCCCGGGCCGGGGCGGCCACTTCATGGCGTACGAGGAACCCGACCAGGTCGCCGGCGAACTGCGCACGTTCTTCCGCCCCCTGCGCTGACGTCCCGCCACCGGCCGCCCTCGGCCGGGGTCTCTCAGCCGAGACCGTGACCGAGGGCGAGGGCCCGCGCCAGGGCCCGGGCGAAGCCGTCCGGGTTGTCGATCATCATGTTGTGACCCGCCGCCGGGACCTCGATCACGGGTATGCCCAGGCCCGCGACCCGCTCGGCGTCGGCGTCCGGCAGGCTGAGCTCGCCCACCAGGTAGGCCTTGGGGCGCGGGAGAGCGGCGAGCAGCTCGCCCGGCGCCGGGACCGAACTCTCCACCAGCGCCACCGCGCTTCGGTGCACGGCGCGCGGGTCCGCCAGCCGGAGCCGTGCCGCGTAGTCCGCCCGGTCCGTCGCCGCCACCATCGCGGCGAAGCCCTCGCGGACGAAGGACTCCTCGTCCTGCGCGGCGACGGGGGAGGAGAACGCGCCCCCGCCCGGGTACAGGTTGGGCTCGGCCACCACCAGACGGTCCACCAGGTCCGGGCGGGACGCGGCCAGATGGACGGCGACGGCTCCGCCCATCGAGTGCCCGACCAGCTCGACGCCGGTCAGCCCCTCGTGGTCGAGGATCCGGGCGACGGCCGCCGCCTGCGACTCCATGCGGTAGTCGAAGGCGTCCGGCCGGTCGCTCAGCCCGTACCCCAGCAGGTCCACCAGGAGGGAGCGGCGGCCGGCGAGCGCCGGATGGGCGGCGATGTGCGCGAAGTCGGAGCCGCCCGTGCACCCGAGGCCGTGGACGAAGACCCGCGCCGGACCGTCGCCGGGCAGGTCGATCCAGCGCACGTGCCCCCCGCGCCTCCGTCAGAAACAGCTCCCGCATGGCCCCTCGCCTCTCGTCCCGCCTCGCCGAACCGGCTCCCCACCGGCACCGATCACCCTACGAGGCACCACTGACAACGGCCCGATGCCGACGCTCCGATGCCGACGCCCCGAGACAGCGGCCCCATGGGTGCCGCCTCCCCGCGACGGCTCCCGGCTCCCCACCGGCGACGGCCTCACGCGAAGGCGAAGGCGTTCCGCTCCGCCCAGGCTGAGAACGGGCGCCCGGGGCGGCCGAGCACCCGCTCCACGTCCGGGCTCACCCGCCGCTCCTCGGCGTGCGGCTCGCCCATGACGGCCAGCATCCCGTCCACGGCCACCGCCGGCAGGAACCGCACCAGCTCCGCGCGCGCCTCCGCCCGCGACCGCTCCACGAACCGCACCGGCTCGCCCACCGCGCCCGCCAGCGCCGCCGCCTGTTCGCGCGGGGTGACGGCCGCCGGACCCGTCAGCACGTACGTACGCCCGTGGTGGGAGCCGGAGCGCAGCGCGGCCGCGGCCACGTCGGCGATGTCGGCAGGGTCGACGACCGGCAGGGCCACGTCGGCGAAGGGCGCGGCGACGGTGCGCGAGGTCCGCACCGGCTCGGCCCACAGGAAGGCGTTGGAGGCGAAGCCGGAGGGACGCAGGACGGTCCACTCCAGGCCGGACCCGCGCACCGCCGCCTCGAACTCCCGCAGCGGACCGTGCGACTCCGACTCCGGGCGGGTGCCGAGGAGCTGCGAGGACTGCAGGACGATCCTGCGCACGCCCGCGGCCACCGCCGCGGCCACGATCGCGTGCGGACGCAGCTCCTGGCCGACCCCGGCGATCAGCAGGTACACCGCCTCGGCGCCGTCGAACGCGGCCTCCAGCTCCTCCGGGCGCCCCAGGTCGGCCGTCCGGTGCCGCACCCCGGCCGGCAGCGGGCCCTCGGGAGTGCGCCGGCTCACCGCCGTGACGTCCTCTCCCGCGGCGGCCAGCGCCTCCACCAGCGCGCGGCCGACGTTCCCGGTGGCTCCGGTGACGACGATCATGATCTGTTCCTTCCGAAGGGTGACACGAGCCGACCGGGCGGAGCGGGGAGGCCCCGCCGCGGTCCTGAGACTCATCCTGGAAGGTGAAGTGGCCATCCTCCGGCCACTTCAGCCGGCCGGTTCTCCGACCGGTACTCCGACCGGTTCTCCGGCTGGAGTTCAGCTCTCGTCGCCGTAGCGGCGCTCGAACTTCGCGATCCGGCCCTCGCTGTCCACGGTCCGCGCCTTGCCCGTGTAGAACGGGTGGCTCTCGGAGGAGATCTCGACGTCCACCACGGGGTACGTGTTGCCGTCGTCCCACTCGATGGTCTGGTCGCTGCTCGCGGTGGAACGGGTCAGAAAGGCGAACCCGGCGGAACGGTCCCGGAAGACCACGGGCCCGTACTCCGGCTGCTTGTCCTGCTGCACATGTCCTCCTCGGACGGCCTGGCACGCTTCCCCCGGTGCGCCCAGCCTCCCCGCGCGGGGCCCGCACGACCAGCGCCGCACGCCCGACCGGGTGACGGCCGCCTTCGAGCCGTCAGCCGTCGTGCCCGTGCCCGTGGGTCCCCCAGCGGGCCGCCAGGAGCAGGGCGATGTCGTCCGGCCGGTCCGCGGACTGGCGGGCCTCGCGGATCAGGCGGTCGGCCGTGTCCGCGAGCGGGGCCGTGCCCGTCGAGGCGAAGGTGCGGCGCAGGCGCTCGATGCCCTCGTCGATGTCGGTGCCCGGGCGCTCCACCAGGCCGTCCGTGAACAGCGCCAGGACCTCGCCCGGGTCGAGGCGCAGCCGCGTCACGGGATAGGTGGCGGTGCTGTCCACTCCGAGCACCACACCGCCCGCGAGCTCCACCACCGAGGTGGTGCCGTCGGCCCGCCGCAGCAGCGGCTGCGGATGACCGGCCCGCACCGCCTGCATCGCGCCGGTCTCCGCGTCGAGCACCACGTAGCAGCAGCTCGCGAACTGGCCCGGGTCCAGGTCGATGAGGAGCCGGTTGGTGCCCCGCACCACGTCCTGCGGCCGGTGGCCGCCCAGGGCGAACGCCCGTACCGCGCTGCGCAGCTGCCCCATCGTGGCGGCGGCGGCCACCCCGTGGCCCTGCACGTCGCCGATGACCAGGGCCAGCAGCCCGTGGCCCGTCTCGATCACGTCGTACCAGTCGCCGCCCACGTCCATGCCCTCGGTGCCCGGGAGGTAGCGGCCGACGGTGTCCACGCCCTCGTGCACCGGCAGCCGGTGGGGGAGCAGGGCGTCCTGCAGCCCCCGGGCGAGCGCCGACTCCGAGTCGTAGCGCTGGGCCCGTTCGAGGGCCTGGGCGATCAGCCCCGCCAGGGCCGTGAGCACCGTCCGCTCCTCGGCGGTGAAACCCCGGGGCCGGTCGAAGCCGAGGATGCACGAACCCACCGGCCGTCCCGAGGCGATCAGCGGCAGGAAGGCCCGGGCACCCGAGTGCGCGTCCAGCGGCAGCCCCGGATAGGCGGCGCCCAGCTGCGACATCGACTCGAAGAACAGCGGGCGGCCCGTCGTCAGCGTCTCCACCCCGGGCATCCGCGCGTCCAGCCGCACGCCGTCGAAGGGCTCCAGGAACCCCGGTGGGAAGCCCGTCTCCCAGGCCAGGTAGAGGTGGCGCTCGCTCAGCAGGTAGATCGCCAGCTGCCGGCCGCCGAAGGCCGGCAGCAGCTCCTCTGTGACCACCGCCGACACCTGGCGGGCCGTCACCGCCTCCGACAGCGCGATGGCCAGCGCCACCGGACGGTAGAGGGCCTCCGCCCGCCCCTCGGGGGACGCGAGCCCGTCGGCGTCCTCGTCCACCTCGGCGCCCGCCGGGCGGTGCGCCGGATCGCTCTCCGGGACCAGGACCATCGTCACCCCGTCGTGCCCCGGGTAGAGCGAGACCGACAGCCATTCGCCGTGCCCCGGGTGGGCCAGGAAGTGCGTCGCCTGGTCCGAGAGCAGCGCCCCGCGCAGCTGCTCCTCGTGGTACGGGTGCGAGAACCAGGGCAGGGCCTCCCACAGCGGCCGCCCGGCCAGGGCGTGGCGCGGCATGCCGAGCAGGGCCTCCGTGCGGTCGTTCAGGTAGGTGATCCGGCCGAGGCGGTCGATGGCCAGGATCGCGCGGGGCAGCCGGTCGGTCGCGTCCGAACCGACGAGCCCGGTTCCCAGGTCGACCAGCGAGCCGGTCAGGATCTTCCCGCCGGTGCCGCCCTCCACCGGGCGGGCGGTCACCTCCAGCAGGTGCAGTCCGCCGTCCGGGCCCTTCAGCCGGATCCTGCGCGCCGCCGGGCCGCCCGAACCGGCCGCCTGCCGGGCCAGCGCCCAGAGCGCGTAGGAGTCCTCGGGCATGAGGCGGGAGGTCAGCCGGTCGACGGTCCAGGGGAACGGGGTGGTCTCGCCCAGGATGGCCCGCAGCCCCGTGTCGGCCGTGACCGTCCCGGTGTCCAGGTTCCAGTCGAAGTAGCCGATCCGCACCGGCGGCGAGGTCCGGGTCGGCAGCTGCACGCAGACCGGCTCCCCGCGCCACTCCACCTTCGTCCCCTCCGCGTCGAGGGCCGCCAGGTCCGCCCCCAGCCGCCGCGCCTCGTGGAGGATCCGGCCCCGGTCCCTGGCGGCCACCGGCACGCCCGGTGTCGGCGCCCGCAGCACCACCAGGACGCCGTACCGCTCCCGGCCGCCGACGACCGGCGCGTACATCGAGGCGAAGGGGAAGGGCAGGCTCGCCACCAGCTGCGGGAAGAGCCGCATGGCCTCCTCCACGTCCCCCAGGTGCACGGGCTGCCCGGAGCGGTGGGCCTCCGCCACCGGGAAGGGCCGGTTCACATGCATCCGCCACCACGGGCGGAACAGCGGCCCCGGCAGTCCCGCCAGCATCGCGAGCCGCAGCAGCCCCGGCGTCCCCGACTGCAGGTAGACCCCGCCGGCGTACCCCCCGACCGCCTCCACCGCCCGCAGCGCCGCCTCCGTGAGGACCAGCGCCAGGGCGTCGGGCACCGGCCCGTCGACGCCGGCACCCCGGGACGGGGGGCCGGACTCGGCCGACGGGGCGGGACCGGCCGCGCCGTACGACGTCACACAGCAAGGATGCTCCGGCCCGGACGGCCCACGCATCCGGAGGTACGAACGTGTGAACCGCCCGCCGGACCCATTGACCCCGTTCACCGGGGCTCGCCACACTCGGTCCTCGGCTGCCGCGGCGGGCGCGCAGCCCCACCACCTCGTGACCAGGGGGCCTGATGACCGGCCGGGTTCTTCCGTACGACGTACACGGCAGCGGTCCGCACCGCGCGCTCGTGCTGCACAACTGGTTCGGCGACCGCACCAGCTTCGCCCCGCTGCGGGCCGAGCTGGACGACGGCACCGGCTCCTACGCCTTCCTCGACTGCCGCGGTTACGGGGAGGCGATCGACGCCGACGGTACGTACACGATGGAGGAGGTCGCGGCGGACGCCCTCGCGGTCGCCGACGACCTCGGCTGGGACTCCTTCTCCGTCATCGGCCACTCCATGGGCGGCAAGGCGGCCCAGCTGATGCTGCTCGACGCGCCCGGACGGGTGCGCTCGATCATCGGGATCTCCCCGGTCTCCGCGGCCGGCTTCCCGCTCGACCCGGAGACCTGGGAGCTCTTCGCCGGGGCCGCCGAGAACCACGGCAACCGCCGGGCGATCATCGACAACACCACCGGCGGCCGCTACGGCGACGAGTGGCTCGGCGGCCTGGTCGACCGTTCCGTGCGGCGCTCCTCGGCGACCGCCTTCCGCGCCTACCTCGACTCCTGGTCCCGCACCGACTTCCACGAGCGGGTCCGCGACAACCCGGCGCCCGTCCTGCTCGTCGTCGGCGCCCACGACCCGGCGCTCGGCAAGGAGGCGATGGAGGCCACCTGGCTGCGCTGGTACCCCAACGCCCGGCTGGAGGTGCTGCCCGACGCCGGTCACTACGCCCCCGAGGAGGCCCCGAAGGCCCTCGCCGACGCCATCGAGGCCTTCCTGGCGGCCTGACGGGGCGCGGGCCGCCGCCTTCCGGGGGACCATGGGGTCGTACGACGGACGCGGCGCGGGCGGCTCGGAGGCGGACGTGACCCTGATGTTCCTGACGGCGGCGGTGGCCGCCGCGGCCCTGGTCTGCCGGCTGGCCGTGCTGGAGCTGCGCAACCCCGGCACCGCCCGCCGCGCCCTCGCCTTCACCCGGGACCGGCGCGCGCTGTCCGCGGGCCTCGTGGCGGCCCTGCTGCTCGCCGGGCCGGGCTGGCGGGCCGCCGGTCCCGGCGCCCTGGCCTGGGCGGTGCTCGTGGGCGTGCTGGTGGCGGCGCTCTCCGGGAACGGGAAGGGCCCCGCCCTCCGCGCTCGCACGCGGGGGACGGGGCCCGAGGGCTCCCGGGATCAGGAGTAGTAGCCGAAGAGGTCGGCGATGACGTGCACGTTTCCGGCGTTCGGACGGAAGTCGATCTTTCCGTTGACGACGGGAACGGTCACCAGGTTGGCCACCGTCTGACCGGCGGTCCAGTTGATGTTGGACGCGTTGGGCAGCGCGGTGCCGTCCGGCCAGACCGTCAGGAAGCCGCCCGAGGTGGGGGCCGTGACGGTGACGTTGAGCACGACCGCCTTGGCGTTCGCGAGGGTGTGGCCGTCGTTCAGGTTCAGGACCTGGGTGACGCCGCCCTTCATCGGGGTGGCCGAGGCCGCGCCCAGGGCGTACCGGGTGTCGAGGAGACGCGCCGGACCGGCCGAGTGGAAGGAGGCACCCTCCGCGCCGGCCGTGTAGTAGCCGAAGACGTCCGCGATGAAGTGCACGGAGCCGAGGCCGGCGTTGTACAGGTTCACCGTGCCGTCCGGGCCGATCGGCAGGACGACCATGTTCGGCCGGGTCTGGCCGGTCAGCCAGTTGATGTTGGACGCGGTCGGACGGGTCGCGCCGCCCGGGTACGCGATGAGGTGACCGGTCGACTTCGGCGCGGTCGCCGTCACGTTGAGCACCACCGCGGTGGCGCCGGTGGCGGGGACGCCGCCGCTGCCCGCGACCGTCAGGGAGACGGTGCCCTTGCCGTCGACCGGCGTGTTGCCGGTGCGGCCGATGCCGTAGCGGGTGTCGAGGATGCGGGCCGGGCCTGTCGGCAGGTAGGTGCCGCCGCCGGTCGCGGTGGAGAAGTAGCCCGAGACGTCCGCGATGAAGTGCGTCGTGCCGCTGCCGGAGTTGAACAGGGAGACCGTGCCGTCCTTGCCGACCGGGACGGTCACCAGGTTCGGGACGATCTGGCCCTTCAGCCAGTTCATGTTCGACGAGGACGGGCGGGTGGTGCCGCTCGGGTACGCGATGAGGAAGCCGGGCGCGGTGGGCGAGACGGCGGTGACGTTCATGACCACGGAGGTCACGCCGGTCGCCGGGACGCCGGCCACGCCGGCCACCTTCAGCTTGACCGTGCCGTTCGCGGCGACCGGCGTGGTGCCGGCGCGGCCGATCCCGTAGCGCGTGTCGAGGACACGGGCCGGGGTCAGCGCGTTGAACGTGGCGGCCGGGGAGGGCGCGACGGCCTTGCACAGGCCGGCCACGATCTCGCGCCCGTTCGGCGCGCCGAGGCCGGTGGCGAGGTCGTAGCCGGCGCCGGCCTTGTACAGGCCGCTGTAGTTACCCGACTGGGTCACGTTGTTGTGGCCGGTGGTGACGTCCTTGAAAGCGCTCGACGGCAGCTTGTAGAGCGCCGGGTGGACGTAGCCGACGGCACCGTTGGCCTGGCAGGCGAGGTCCTGGTTGGCCTGGCCGATGAGCGCGGCCCACACCGGGGCGGCGCCGCTGGTGCCGCCGATGATGTTCCAGTACTGGCCGGCGCCGTAGGCGACCGGGTAGCCCGTGTAGTAGTCGGCGAGACCGGCCACGTCGGGGACCTGACGGCAGGTGCCCGACGCCGTGTTGCAGGCGTTGGTGTAGCCCGCGCCGGTGACACCGGACTGGAAGCCGTCGGCGGGGACGGTGTAGCGGCGGGAGACGCCACCGCCCGAGCCGACCCAGGTGGTCTGCTTGGTGATCGAGTCCCGCATCGTGGTGCCGCCGACGCTCAGGACGTACGGCGAGGAGGACGGGAAGTCGACCGCGAGCTGGTTCTGGTTCGGCACGCCCGAGGTCGGGTTGCCGTTGTCGTCCGGGACGAAGCAACCGGTCGATCCGCTGTCGCCGGAGGCGACGACGATCGTCTGGCCCTGGGCGGCGGCCTGCTGGAAGATCAGGTTCTCGGCGTCCTGAGCCGAGGTCGGCGTGTTCAGCTCGCACAGGCCCCAGCTCACCGAGACGACCTTGGCGCGGTTCTCGTTGACGATCTGGCGGTAGACGGCCGTCCCGTCGTTCCAGGTGTTCTTGCCCTGGTAGACGAGGATCTTGGACTGGGGCGCCTGACCGATGATGGTCTGGACGTCCAGCGCCGTCTCCAGGCCGACACCGCCGGTGGCGGCGCCGCTCGGGCCGCCGTTGACCCGGACCGGCGTGACCGGCACCTTGGTGCGGAAGCAGCGCTGGAACTCGGCGTTGTCGCGCGGGTCGTAGTTCTCCAGCGAGTAGACGGCGATGGTGCTGCCGCTCTGCACGTTCGGCTGGTTCGCCATGTTGTACTGCGCGGCCAGCGAGCGCGGTGCCCAGTAGTCCTTGGTGTCGTACTGCGCCGGGATGTTGCCGACCGCCGTCGCGAAGAGCGTCGAGACGTCGCCGCACATGGCCGGGGTCGTCCCGGTCAGGCGCGGCTGGGGGCCCGTCTGGGCGGTGTCGGCGGTTTCGGCGGACTTCTTGCGGGGCTTGCCCTTCGCGCCGGTGTGCAGCGGCTTGTACGCGCCCAGCGTGCTCAGACCGACGACCGTGCGCACCTCGTCCGCGACCCGGCCGTCGAGGGCGGGCGCGGTGGTGTTGACCAGGCCGGTCGTGCCGTCCGTCAGGCGGTAGCCGTCGAACTCGGTGCTGAACGCCTTGCCCGCCCCGGCGACGGTCGTCGTCACCGGCAGCGTGAGGCCGTCGGCCTCCAGCGCGCCGACGGTCAGGCCCTTCGCCTCCAGCTCGGCGCGCACGCGCTCGACCGTCGCCGGCTCGGCTCCGAAGACCTTCGCGAACTCGCCCGTACCGAGGTACTGGCGGTAGCGCGGGGATCCGGGCGTCGAGACCTCGGCGACGAAGCGCTTGAGCGCGGCCGGGTCGCGGGGCTCCAGGACGACGCTCAGTTCGAGCGACTTGCCGGGGGCCGGGTCGGCCGTGCGGACGGCGCCCTGCGGGACCTTCGGCGCGCCGCCGACCCGCTGCGGGCCCGGGTCGTCCGCGACCGGCGCCGCGACGGCGGTGGCCGGGACGACGGCCGTGGCGACGGCCAGGGCGGCCACCGCGGCCGCACCCCATCTGAATGCCTTCTCACGGGCGGTTCGGCCCATGCACACGCTCCCTTTCACGATCCGCGCCGCGCGGCCGCGCGGGCAGGGAGCAGCCCGGGAAGGAGAGATGGCAAGGCGGTTCTCCGGGCGCGGCGCGCTGACGCGGCGGCCCGATATGCGTGAAATCCCCCCGGTGCGGTCCCCGCGCCCGTACAGGCGGCAGAGCGTCGACCAGAAGTGAAGATGTATCAGCCCCGTACTCGCGTTCGGTGCGGCGGGGTGCGGTTCTTTACCGGACCGTGATCATGGAGGCGGTTTCCGGCCGTAAGTTACCCGGCGGTTTCTCGTGACTTCCCAAGAAAGCGCCAGTAGAACGTGTTCCCATTCGCTCCAGAGTGAGGAACATCACGTGAGTGATACAACCGTTCCGGCCTCCCCTTCCGGAGGCATCTCCCGGCGCCGGTTCGTCAGTGGAACCGGTTCCATTCTCGGTGGTCTCGCCCTCGCCGGGCAGGTCGCCGCCGCGAGTGCCGCCACACCGGCCAGCGCCGCCGAGGTCGCGTCCGCGACCACGTCCATCCCGTCCGGCGCCCGCGTTCCCGTCCTCGTCGTCGGCACCGGATACGGCGGTTCCGTCGCCGCGCTGAGACTCGCGCTCGCCGGGGTCGACGTCCACATGGTCGAAATGGGGATGGCCTGGGACACGGCCGGACCCGACGGAAACATCTTCGCCAACACCACCAAGCCGGACTACCGTTCCTTCTGGCTGCGCACCCGCACCAAGCAGCCCCTCAGCAACTTCCTGGGCTTCCCGCTCGACAAGGACGTGCCCTGTTACACCGGCATCCTGGACGCCGAGGACTTCGCCGGCATCACCGTCTACCAGGGCCGCGGCGTCGGCGGCGGCTCGCTCGTCAACGGCGGCATGGCCGTCACCCCGCGCCGGGAGCTCTTCCCGGGCATCCTCCCCACCGTCGACCCGGCCGAGATGTACGGCACCTACTACCCGCGCGCCAACGCCGGACTCGGCGTGACCGAGGTGGACCGGTCGTGGTGGGAGAGCGCCGACTGCTACCAGTACGCGCGTGTCGGCCGCAAGCACGCCGAACGCTCCGGCTTCCCCTTCGTGTTCGTGCCCAACGTCTACGACTGGGACTACATGAAGCAGGAGGCCATCGGCACCGTCCCCAAGTCGGCGCTGACCGGCGAGGTCATCTACGGCAACAACCACGGCAAGAAGAGCCTCCAGAAGTCCTATCTGGCCCGGGCCGCCGAGACCGGCCGGGTCTGCATCTCCCCGCTGCACAAGGTCACCACCGTGACCCCCGCGGCCGGCGGCGGCTACACCGTCGTCATGGACCGGCTCGACAACTCCGGCGCCACCGTCGAGACCAAGACCGTCACCGCCGACCGGGTGTTCTTCGCCGCCGGCAGCGTCGGCACCAGCAAGCTGCTCACCAAGCTCAAGGCGACCGGCGCCCTGCCCGCCCTGAACGACCGGATCGGCAAGAACTGGGGCGACAACGGCAACGTCATGTGCGGCCGCGCCAACCACATGTGGGACGCCACGGGGAAGCTCCAGTCCTCGATGCCCACGGCCGGCATCGACAACTGGGACGCCGGCGGCGCCTTCGCCGAGGTCGCGCCCCTGCCCACCGGGATCGAGACCTACGCCTCGTTCTACCTCTCCATCACCAAGACCCCGCACCGCGCCGAGTTCAGCTGGAACGCGGCCACCGGTCGCGTCGACCTCAACTGGGACCGGGCCTGGAAGCAGACCTCCATCGACGCGGCGAAGACCATCTTCGACAAGATCAACGCCAAGGAGGGGACGATCTACCGGACCGACCTCTTCGGCGCGTACAAGATCTGGGGCGACCACCTGACGTACCACCCGCTCGGCGGCGCCGTCCTCGGCGAGGCCACCGACAACCACGGCCGTCTCCGCGGCTACGACGGCCTGTACGTCATCGACGGCGCGCTCATCCCGGGGAGCACCACCGTCAACCCCTTCGTCACCATCACCGCGCTCGCCGAACGCAACATCGAGAAGATCATCGCCACCGACCTGTGACGGGGCCGGACGCGAGGGGGCCGGCCGGGCGCAGTGCCCGGCCGGCCCCCTCGGCGTTCAGTGGGTCGGCAGCACGCAGACCGTGTCGAGGCCCAGCACCCGGTTGAGCCGGCCGAAGGCCAGCCACGAGCCCAGGCTCATCGTCAGCTCGACGATCTCCACCTGGCTGTACGCCCCGGTCATCCGCTCCCAGAACTCCTCGTCCAGCTGGTGGTGGTCCAGCGCGTACCGCTCCGCGTACTCCGCGGCGAGCCGGGTGCGCTCGTCGAAGGCGTCCGTCGTCCGCCAGGCCAGCACCGCCTCGGGGAAGTCGTCCTCGACCTTCTCCCCGTCCCGGTCGGTCCGCCAGTCCAGACAGAACCGGCACCCGTTGATCTGCGCGATCCGCAGCCGCGCCGCCTCGAACTCGCGCAGCCCGAGCGTCGTATGGGCGTACACCGACAGCGAGAAGTTCGCCGCCGCCATCCCGATCCCGGGCACCATGTCGCCCCACACGTACCCGATCGGCTCCTGCCCCTCGGGGATGTCGATGATCACCGCACTCTCCTTCCCAGCTTCCCGACCGCCGGCCTCAGCGGCACGTCCAGTGCGTCGTACAGACCCGGCTCGGCCGCCACGAGCCAGTCGATCGCCCCCACCAGCCGGCCCACGGCGGTGGCGTTCCCGCCCGCGGACCGGTTCTCGCCCTCGTCCGTCGCCTCGACCGTGACCTCGATCCGCGGCCGGCCCTCGACGATCACCCGGTGCGCCCCCGAACCGTCCGGCGGCACCGGCCAGTCCGGCGCGCAGTCCGGGTGGATCCGGGTCACGTGCTCGATCACCAGCCGCGGTTCGCCGTCGACGATCCCCTGCACCTCGAAGCGCACCGCGCCCTGGGTGCCGGCCGCGAACTCGCCCATCGTCCGGGTGCGCACCGTCGCCTCCAGGGGGCGCCGTTGGAGCGTCTCGCGGATCTCGTCGAGCTCGACCCCGAGCGCGCGGGCCATCAGCCGCAGCTGGCCGCCCCACACCATCGTGGGCACCGAGGGCAACAGCATCGGCGGCTCGTAGTCCATGGGCTGTCCCATGCCGACGAGGTAGCGGACGGACTCCTCCTGCTCGTACGTCGAGTAGTCGAAGATCTCCTGGCAGCGGATCGCCTCCACCGTGCTGCCGAGCCCGCTGACCAGCAGCGGCAGCACGTCGTTGCCCCAGCCCGGGTCGACGCCGGAGGCGAACAGCGAGCCGCCGCCCTCCTTCACCGCCGCCAGGACCGGATCGCGGAACTCGTCGGGTGCCCCCCGCTGGTCGTACAGCGGGTACAGCGCGGGCGTCACGACCACCGCGCCCGCCCGCACCGCCCGTACGACATCGGCGAGCGCCTCGTCGGGGCGCATGTCACCGGAGGCCGCGTACACCACGGCGCCCGGTGCCTGCGCGAGGACCGCCTCGACGTCGTCCCGGGCCGTGACGCCCAGGTCGTGCCCGAGCCCGGCGAGCCGGCCGGCGTCACGGCCGACCTTGTCCGGGTTGGCGACGAGGACGGCCGAGAGTTCGAGCTCCGGATGGGCCACGACGGCACGGATGGCCGCCCGCCCGACATTTCCGGTTCCCCACACCACCGTCGGAATCATGCGCGGAGGGTAGCGCCGGGGATGCGAGGTTCCCAGAGCCGTGACACCGCTTTGCTGACGGTCTTTCAGATATGGGGGCCGGGGCGGGGGACGCCGCGGTTCAGTGACCGCCCCCTCGGCGCTCGGCGTACTCCCGGGGGTCCTGCTCGGCGAGCCGCCGCAGCGCCGCCGCGGCCCGTTCGCGCGGGTCGGTGCCGTCGTCCGGGAGCCGCCAGACGAAGGGGGGCGGCTCGTCCCGCCCGTCCGCCGCCCCGGCCGGGCTCCCGGGCGCGGAGCGGAACCACAGCGCCGTCGTGTACGGGTCGCGCGTGTCGAGCCCCACGCGGAGCAGCCGCGCGCCCCAGCGGGCCGGCAGCTCCGGGTCCCGGCGCAGCCCCGCGGCGAGCAGCCGTGCCGTCTCCCGGGCCGGCCACGACCAGCCGTCCTCGCGGACCGCGCGGGCGAGCTCGGCGTCGTACGCGGCGGCGTCGAAGCGGTACGCGGGCAGCGGCGGCGGGACCGCGCCGCCGGGCAGGCGGTCCGGGCGCCGCCAGTCGCGCCACACCACCTCGTCGCCCTCCCGGACCACGGTCACGTGGAGCGCCCCGCAGCAGCCCTCGGTGCACCAGGCCTCCGCGAGCCGCACCTCCCGGGGCTCTCCGGTCGCGACCAGGTCGCCCGAGTCGAGCAGGTGCTCGGGCGCGTGGCCCGGGCCCCGCCCGAACGCCTCGGGCACGAGCGGCCGTCCGTCGATCAGGAAGCGGGTCTCGACCGGCCTCCGTTCGACGGGATCGGCCGCGACCACCTCGATGCGCAGCCGGGGCGGCGCGGGCCGTGCGGCGAACAGGCGCCCCGTCGCGTCGCGCAGCCACGCCGCCCGGTGCCGGGCCCCGGGCGGCGCCGCGGCGTCGGCCCGGTCCGGGAGGGCGGCCCACCCGGGCGAGGTGAGCAGCGCCCCGAGCGCGTCCAGGAGTTGCTCGCGCTGTCCTTCCCGCCAGGGGAGGAGGTGGGAGGGGCCGCTGTCCAGGTCCAGGGCGAGCGAGAGCAGCACCGCCGCGCGCTCGACCGTCGGGGGCAGCCCGCAGCTCCGCCGCACGACGGCCTCGTACACCTCCGCGGCGTCCCGGTGGTGGAGGATCTCGGAGCGGTCGGCGCGTGGGTCGGCCATCCGGACGAGCAGCCGCCCCGCCTGGAGGAGCAGCCGGGGGTCGGTGCGGTCGCGGCGCAGGAGTCCGGCCAGGTCGGCGGCCTCGGCGATGAGGCGGGCCCGCCCCGGACCCGCGTCCGTGAGGCCCAGCGGCTCGGCGATCACCGCGGCCGCGGCTGCGCGGGCGTCGCCGGAGCCCAGCGCGGCCACGAGTTCCGCCGTCACGGGGCCCTGGGTCCGGCAGGCGAGCCGGAGCAGGGCGGCGGCCCGCGGGTCGAGCCGCTCCAGCGCGAGCACCGCGGGCCGGGTGAGCCCGCGCAGCAGGCCCAGGTCCCGCACGTACGGGACGTCCGCGGGCTCCCCGAGCCGCGCGAGCAGCGCGAGGCCGACGCGGACGGAGGTCAGGTCGTGGCCCGTGCGGACCAGATGGCGGCCGAGCGCGCGTGCGGCGGGCTCGTCGGGCAGGGGCAGTTCGGCGACGGCGGAGACCATCATCCGGCTGGTGACGGGCAGTCGGTCCAGTCGGCGCCGGATCGCTCGGGCGGCGGCGACGTGGCCGGTGCCGGGCGGGGCGAGGAGCGGTCCCACGGCTTCCTGGACGGCGGTGAAGGCCTCGTGGTACCGCAGGGTGGCGCCCTCGGGCGGGGGAGTGCGCGGGGGGACGGCGTCGTCCGGGGGCTCGTAGCCGCCTTCGGGGAGGCGCCCGTCCGGCTCGGCGTCGAGCCTGTCGCGGACGTAGGAGTGGAGGGAGCGCCGGGACGGCGGGGCGTGCCGGAAGGTGAGCGCTCGGCGCTCGGCCGGGGCGCTCACCGGGCGGAGGTGTACTCGATTCCGTCGATCATGCCCCGATGCTGCCCCGGCCGCGGCGATCCGTCCAGCGGATTACGGGGCGGGCGTCGGGTCCTCGGCCAGCCGCAGCGTCACGAACGGCACCGTGTCGCCCGGCAGGACGTACCGTTCCGTCTCCACGAAGCCCCGGGCCAGCGCGAAGCGGAGCCCCTCCGTGTTGCTCGCCAGCACCACCGTCTCCACGCCCTCGTCGCTCAGCGTCCGGGCGTGCGCGAGGCCGTGCTCGTACAGCGCCGTCCCGTACCCGCGGCCACGGAAACCGGGCAGCACGCGGGCGATGACCGTGGCGGCCGGGGTCTCCTCGTCGGGCGGCCGCACGGTGGAGCAGCCGACGGCGACGCCGTCCGCGTAGGCGACGTCGAGCCGGTTGCGGCCCGCGCGCTCGCGGACGTCCTCGGGGGAGAGCGGGGCGGTGGGGATGATCCTGTTGTGGATCAGCCGCCAGTCCTCCAGGAGGCCCGCGCCGGTCGTGGCGCCGGAGGGGGCCACCGCCCCGGCCGTCCCGATGCGGACCGTCTCGATACGAAGATCGTTCATGGCCGCAGGAAACCGTCCGGGATCCGTCCCGTCAACTCCTTTGCCCCGTCCCCCGGACGGGTGAGGAGGGCAGGGCGCGCGACAGGTCCGCGGCCGGCCGGGTACGGATCCCCGCATTGCCCCGACCCTCGGAGGTGGCCGGACCATGCCCGTCCGCAAGGGCACCGCAACGGTGCTGACCTGTGCCCTGTCCGCGGCCCTGGTGCTGACCGGCTGCACCGCCGGCCGCTCCCCGGCCCCGCCGCCGTCCGCCGCCCGGGACCGGCACGACGGCCGGGACGCGGGAGCGGTTCCCGACGGGGCGAACCGCGCGCCGCGGGAACGCCAGCGGCCGCCGCGCGCGCCCGAACGCATCGCTGGCATCGGCCCCGTGACGCAGGCCCGCATCCCCGACGGCACTACCCAGGTGCTCGTGGCGAGCGGCGACGCGGCCGACGGCAACGTGGTCACCGCCGTGCTCCACGAGCGGGACCCGGCCGGGCACTGGCACCCGGTCGCAGGGCCCTGGGCCGGCCACAACGCCCTGCGCGGCTGGACGGACGCCCATCAGGCGGGCGACCTGCGCTCGCCGACCGGGGTCTACCGGATCGGCGACGCGGGCGGCCGCCTCCCCGACCCGGGCGCGCGGGTCCCGTACGACCAGGACGAGGAGTTCGAGGTCTCGGGCACCGGCTTCCTCGGGGAGCCCCTGGAGGGTTCCTTCGACTACGTCGTGGCGATCGACTACAACCGCGTCGCGGGGACGACCCCGCTGAACAAGGAACGCCCGCTGGGGCCCGAGCGGGGCGGCGGCGTCTGGATCCACGTCGACCACGGCGGCCCCACCCAGGCCTGTGTCTCCCTGCCCCGCGAGAACATGGCGGAGCTGCTGCGCGCCCTCGACCCGGCACGCGAGCCCGTGGTCGTGATGGGCCCGCGGGACGAGATCGCCCGCTGAGCCCGTGCGGGGGCGGGCCCCGTACGACGTGGACGGGGGTCCGTGCGGGGGTGCCCTGGTGCGGCGGCGACGCGACCGCGCCGGGGCCGAACCCCGTACGACGGCCCCTCAGACCCCGGGCGCGGGCCTCACCCTGATGCCGTGGCGCTCCAGGAGCGCCGCCGTGACCCCGTCGCCCGGCACGAGCTCGCCGGTGAACGTCCCGTCGTACACCCGGCCGCGGCCGCAGGAGGGGCTGCGCGGCATCAGCAGCGCTTCGGTGCAGCCCGTCGCCCTGGCCCGGGCCAGGGCGCGTCGGGCCCCGGCGACGAACTCGGCGGTCACGTCCGTGCCTTCGTCGTCCACGACCTTCGCCGTGCCGTCCAGGACCGCGTGCCCGTCGCCGCCGACCGTCTCGGCGGGCCGCCGCGGGGTCGGCAGCCCGCCGGCGCCCTCCGGGCAGAACGGGACCGCCGCGCGGCCCGCGAGCGCCGCGTCGAGCGCGGCCGAGGGCTTGTCGCGCCCGTCGTAGCGGCACGGCACGCCCCGCAGGCAGGCGCTGACCAGTACGGATTCCATCCGGCCAGGCTACTGGGGCGGTTCGGCGGTCAGGACCCGCCGGCCCGCAGCGAGGCCGTGTGGGAGCGGACCTGCTCCGGAGTGAGGTAGACGTCCGTGTACTCGAAGTCCCGCAGCGTGCCCGACTTCGAGGCCAGGAAGCCGGTGCGGACGAAGTCGTCGCCGGCCACCGCGTTCAGCAGCCAGTTGGTCATCACCCTGGTCTTCGCCACGTTGGTGCGCAGCGCCGCCCAGTGGTAGGCGCGGGCCACCGCCTGGGCCGGCATGCCGTGCAGCTCGACGCCGAGCGGCTTGGACACGCCGTCGAGGCCGCCCAGGTCGACCACCAGCCCGAGGTCCTTGTGGACGTACGGGCGGGTCGGCTCGCCCCGCAGCGTCGCGACCAGGTTGTCCGCGACCGCCTTGCCCTGGCGCATCGCGTGCTGGGCCGTGGGCGGGCAGATCGCGCCGCCCTCGCCCTTGGCGAGGTCCGGCACCGCGGCCGCGTCGCCCAGCGCCCACACGCCGTCCAGGCCGGGCACCGCCATGTCCGAGCCGACCACCAGCCGGCCGCGCAGCGTCTCGGCGCCGAGCGTGCCGATGAGCGGGCTGGCGGCCACGCCGGCCGTCCAGATCAGGGTGCGGCAGGGCAGCACCCGGCCGTCGGTGAGGGTCACGTTCTCGTCGTCCACGGAGGCGACCGAGACGCCGAGGGAGACCTCGATGCCGCGCTTGCGCAGGATCTCGAGGGCGGCCCCGCCCAGCTTCGGGCCGAGTTCGGGCATGAGCGTGGGCGCGATGTCGACCAGGTGCCACTTGATGAGCCGGGGGTCCAGGCGCGGATAGCGCTTGACGGCGTTGCGGGTGAGCAGTTGGAGGCAGGCCGCCGTCTCCGTCCCCGCGTAGCCGCCGCCGACCACCACGAACTGCAGCCGCGCCGTCCGTTCGGCCTCGTCCTGGCTGGCGTCGGCGAGGTCGAGCTGGGCGATCACGTGGTCGCGGATGTACGCCGCCTCGGCGAGCGTCTTCATGCCCCGGGCGTGCTCGGCGAGACCGGGGATGTCGAAGGTGCGGGTGACGCTGCCCGGGGCGAGGACCAGGTGGTCGTACGGCTCGGTCTCCAGCTCGCCCGAGATGGTGCGCACCACGCAGACCTTGGCGGCGGTGTCCACGCCGACCGCGCCGCCCGGGATGATCCGGGTGCGGTGCCGCTCGCTGCGCCGCAGCGAGAGGGCCACCGACTGCGGGGTCAGCACGCCGGAGGCGACCTGCGGCAGCAGCGGCAGGTACAGCTGGTAGGAGAAGGGAGACAGGAGCGAGATCGCCGCCTCCCGTCCGGTCAGCCGCCGTTCCAGGCGCCGCACGCACCCGACCCCTGCGAAACCGGCGCCCACCACGAGGATTCTCGGTCGAGACACGGTGTCAGCCCGCCCTTCCACGTTCCTGGCCGTCGACGGCCCTTGAAGGCTGACTAACCGTGCACATCATCGGGAAATCATTCATATCCGCTGAATGGGGGAGGAATGCGGTGAGTACCGGGCGCGGCCGGGCACCGGGGTGCGGCCCGCCCGGGGCTGTGGCTGAGTGGGACCATGTGGCAGTTCTTCGCGGACAACCCCTGGTTCACCCTCTTCGTCGTCATCGCCGCCGGCTCGCTCTTCGGCATGGTCCGCTTCGGACCGGTGAAGCTCGGAGCGGCCGGGGTGCTGTTCGTCGGGCTGCTGCTGGGCGCCCTCGACCCGGACATCGGACCCGCCGTCCCCGCCGGGCTCGCCGTCTTCGGCCTCGCCCTGTACGTGTACACGGTCGGCCTGGAGGCCGGTCCCGCCTTCTTCCGCGAGCTGCGCCCCCAGCTCGGCGTGATGATCGGCGCGATCGCCGCCCTCGTCGTCACCGCCGTCGTGGTCGGCCTGCTCGGCAACAAGGTCTTCGGGATCCCCGGCACCTACCTGGCCGGCGGCTACGCCGGCATCGGCACCACCACCCCCGGCCTCGCCGCCGCCCAGGCCTCCTCCGACCAGCCCACCGAACCGGCCACCGGCTACGCCATCGGCTACCCGCTCGCCGTCGTCCTGACGATCCTCTTCGTCTCGGCCATCGCGGCCGTCCGCTCCTGGCCGGCCCGCCGCGACCCCGGCACCGGACTGCCCGACCGGCTCGTCACCCGCACCGTGACGGTCGACCGCGCCCGGACGTGGGGCGAGGTCCCCGGTGTGGCCGAAGGGCAGCTGCTGGCCAGCGTCCACCAGCCCGTCGGCGGGGCCCCGCGGGTGGCCGGCGGCCTCGACGTCCTGGCCCCCGGCGACCGGGTGGTCCTGGTCGGCGGTCCCGAGGCCGTCGCGGACGGCATCAAGGCGCTCGGCCGGGAGGACGCGGAACACCTGCTCGACCGGCGCGACACCGTCGACTACCGCCGCATCCTGCTCACCAACCCCGATCTCGCCGGGCGGACCGTCGGCGAGCTCGCGCTGTCCGACCGGTACGGAGCCATGGCCACCCGGGTCCGCCGCGGCGACCAGGACCTCCTCGCCCACGACGACCTGCTGCTCCAGCTCGACGACCGGGTCCGGGTCGTCATGCCCCGGGCCCGTACCGCCGAGGTCACCGGCTACCTCGGCGACACCGAGGCCAAGGTGAGCGAGGTCAGCGCCGTCAGCATGGGCCTGGGGCTCGCCGCCGGCTTCCTCATCGGCATCCCGAAGTTCACCGTCGGCTCCACGACCCTCTCCCTCGGCACCGCGGCCGGCCCCCTCGTCATGGCGATGGTCCTCGGCCGCCTGCGCCGCACGGGCCCGCTGGTCTGGGTGCTGCCCACCCGCGCCAACCTGACCCTGCGCCAGATCGGTCTCCTCGTCTTCCTGGCCTGCGTCGGCCTCACCTCCGGATACGCGTTCCGGCGCGAGGCCTTCTCCCTCTTCGGCTTGAAGCTGCTGCTCGTGCTCCTGGTGAGCGCCGTCCTGAGCTACGCCCTGATGGTCCTGGTGGCCCGGCTGCTGGGCCAGAGCCGCCCCCGCACGATGGGCCTGCTGGCCGGCTACGTGGGAAACCCCGCCATCACGGCGTACGCGAACAGCAGGGTCTCCGACAGCCGGGTGAACACCGGATACGCGACGCTCTTCGCCCTCGCCATCCTGGTGAAGATCGTCTGCATCCAGCTCATCGTCGGGCTCTGACCGCCGGGCCCCGGCCATGCGGCCGGAGCCCGCCGGGCCCGTCAGCCGCTGACGCTGGGCGCCCCCGTCTCGATGTGACCGGTGTACCGGCGCGACCAGGTGCCGTCGAGGTCGGCGAGGATCGTGAAGTCGTACCAGCCGTTGCTGTACGCCACGGCGTTGAAGTAGTCCTCGCGGGAGGAGTTCGCCGGGACCGTGTAGGTCCAGGGGCCGTCCGTCCGGTAGGCGTTGGGGCGGACGGTGAAGGTGACGGCGGAGGACGAGGAGTTGGTCATCCTGAACCAGATCGCCGTCTTGCCGGTGCCGGGCTCCGTCGCGAACCGGGCCGCCACCTCGATGTCCTTGCCCGCCTTGGACGCGTCGCCGATGAAGCGGCGCAGGAAGCGGTTGGGGCCCATCATCGAGATGTCGTACTTCCCCGAACCCGAACCGAGCCCGATGTTGAAGTAGTCGCTCGACGTGCCGCCCGGGTCGACCGTGTACTGCCAGGCGGCGGTGTCGCGGTACTGGTGCGGGTGGATCGAGAAGTGCGCGGGGCGGCGGGCCTCGGTGCCCTGGTTGCTCATGGAGAACCAGGCGAGGATCTTCCCGGCGGCGCCGAACTCGAAGCGGTCGAGGTTGCCGTTCACCTGGTACGGCACGGCGCGCGCGGGACGCGTGCCCGGCTCCTGCGGCGGCAGGGCGTTGTCCTGGGGGACCGGGTTGGGCAGCGGGCCGCAGGTGGACTGGCCGATGACCTTGGCGGTGGAGGGCAGGTTGGCCGGGAGGCCGTACACCGGGCGGGCGAAGTCGAAGACACCGGTCAGGTCGCCCACCACCTTCCGCCGCCAGGCGCTGATGTTGGGGCAGGTGGCGGGGGTGCCGAGCGCCGCCGTCCAGGTCTCCATGAAGCGCAGCACGGAGGTGTGGTCGAAGACCTCGGAGCTGACCCAGCCGCCACGGGTCCACGGGGACATGACAATCATCGGGACGCGGAAGCCGAGACCGACCGGTATCCCGTCGATGTACTCGCCGGGAGTCCCGGGCGGCGCGACCGGCGGCGGCACGTGGTCGAAGAAGCCGTCGTTCTCGTCGTAGTTGAGGAAGAGCACGGTCGAGTCGAAGACCTCGGGGTTCGCGGAGAGGGCGCGGTACACCAGGTCCACGAAGTGGGCGCCGTCGCCGGGCGGGGCGTAGGGGTGCTCGGAGAACGCCTCGTTGGCCACCACCCAGGAGACCTGCGGCAGGGTGCCCGCGACGACGTCCGCGCGGATCGCGGCGGCGATGTCGTCCGGGGTCGAGCCGGTGACCTTGGGGACCGAGCCCATGCCCCGGTCGTACAGCGGGTCGCCGGGCTTGGCGTCGGTGAACCTCTTGAAGTACGCGAGACCGTTGTCGCCGTAGTTGTCCTGCGCGTTCTGGTAGACCTTCCAGCTCATCCCGGCGCGCTGGAGGGCCTCCGCGTACGTCTCCCAGGTCAGCCCGGACTCGTCGCCGCCGTCCTTGCTGGAGGCGTCGACCTTGCCGCTCCACAGGAAGGTGCGGTTGGGGCCGGTGGCGCTCAGCGTCGAGCAGAAATAGGCGTCGCAGATGGTGTACGCGTCGGCGAGCGCGTAGTGGAAGGGGATGTCGCCGCGGTCCAGGTGGCCCAGGGTGCGGGTGTTGCCCACGCCCGTGACCCAGTTGTCCATCCGGCCCTTGTTCCAGGCGGCGTGCTGCGAGCTCCAGCTGTGCGGGAGGTCGCCGTTGCACTGGGCCAGGGTCTCGCCGTCGACGCCGCCGGCCGGGGGAGTGGAGCTGAGCTTCCACGGGTACTGCCGGCCGCCCCAGTTGGGCTGGTTGAACGTACCCCAGCCGCCGGGGATGTTCCCGGCGGCCTTGTCGCCGAAGCCCCGTACGCCGCGCAGCCGCCCGAAGTAGTGGTCGAAGCTGCGGTTCTCCTGCATGAGGATCACCACGTGCTTCACGTCGGTGATGGTGCCGGTGGCCCCGGCCGCGGCGGCCGACACGGCCTCCCCGGCGGCGGCCGCGGCCGGCCCGGCCGGCAACGCGGCCCCGGCGGCGAGCCCCGCCCCGATCCCGACGAATCCTCTGCGGCTGATGGGAAGCATGCCCCGCCCCTCACGTCACATGGCTGCCCCGGTGGCACGCCGAGGACAGGATGGGGGACCGAGGCCCAAAGGTATACGGCCGTGCAGTAATCGATTGGTTAACTTATGGAAGACGCTGAGGTGTTGGGGTGAACGGCACAGATGATTGGTCCGGATTCAAACCAATGCGTTGCGGTGGGAGAATGAGGGCACGGGACGCACCCGGATCCGGACCACCATGGAGGTGGATCATGGGCGAGGCACGCGAGGTCATGGACCGTTTCACCGAGGCGGTGACCCATGGGGACCTGGCGGCGATCTCCGGCCTCCTCGCCGAGGACGCCGTCGCCCTCACCCCCGACGGGGGCGAGATGACGGGGCGCGACACGATCGTCGAGTACTGGCGCTCGATGACCACGTCGATCCCCGATGCGACGTTCACCTACCGGAACCGCTTCGAGATCGGCGACACCGCGATCGACGAGGGCATCTACACCGGCAAGAACACGGGCCCCATCCCGCTCCCCGACGGCGAGACGCTGCCGGCGACGGGCCGGACCGTCAACATCCGAGGGATCGACCTGGCGCAGGTGAGGGACGGCCGGATCCGGAGCTACCGGCTCTACTTCGACCAGACGGAGTTCCTGGACCAGCTCGGACTGCTGCCGGAGGGCTGAGCCGGGCCGGGCCCGGGGCCGCCACCGGACCGCTCCGGGGCCCGGGCCCGGGGCGCGGCGGCACGGTGCCGGTCCCGTGGTCCACAATCGTCGGCATGACGGAGACGAGCGCGGACACCGGCGGCACCGACCCCTACCTGTGGCTGGAGGAGGTCGACGGCGAGCGGGCCCTGGACTGGGTGCGCGAGCGGAACGCCGAGACGCGCGCCGAGCTCGCGGGCGGCGACGGCTTCGACGCCCTCGTCGCCGAGCTGCGCGAGGTCCTCGACGCGCCCGACCGGATCCCCTACACCCGCCGCCGCGGCCCGTACCTCTACAACTTCTGGCAGGGTGCCGAACACCCCCGGGGCGTGTGGCGCCGCACCACCCTGGAGGAGTACCGCACCGACGCGCCCGACTGGGACGTCCTGCTCGACCTCGACGCGCTGGCCGCCGCCGAGGGCGAGGACTGGACCTGGGCCGGGGCGCAGGTGCTGCGCCCCGCCTTCCGGCGCGCCCTCGTGAGCCTCGCCCGCGGCGGCGGCGACGCCGTCGTCGTGCGGGAGTACGACCTGGCCGAGCGGGCATTCGTCGAGGACGGCTTCCGGCTGCCCGAGGCCAAGACCGACATCGGCTGGATCGACGAGGACCACGTCTTCGTCGGCACCGACCACGGCCCCGGCTCCATGACGGCCTCCGGCTACCCGCGCACCGTGCGCCGCTGGCGCCGCGGCACCCCGCTCGACGCGGCCGAGCCCGTCCACGAGGGAGCCGAGTCCGACCTCGCCGTCTCCGCCTGGCACGACCCCACCGAGGGCTTCGAGCGCGACTTCGTCGCCCGCTACCGGGACTTCTGGAACCAGGAGACCCACCTCCTCACCGAGGGGGGCGAGCTGCGCCGCATCGAGGTCCCCGACGACGCCGAGAGCTCCGTGCACCGCGAGTGGCTCCTGGTCACCCCCAAGGCGCCCTGGCTCGGACAGCCCGCCGGCTCCCTGCTCGCCTTCCGCTTCGACGCCTTCCTCGCCGGACGGCGCGAGCCCGAGGTCCTGTTCACCCCCGACGCGCGCACCGCCCTCGCCGGCCACTCCTGGACCCGCAACCACCTCGTCGTGGAGACCCTCCAGGACGTCGCCAGCCGGATGCACGTCCTCACCCCGCCCACCGGCCCGGGGGACTGGAAGCGCCGGGAACTCGCCGACATCCCGCCGCTGGCCTCCGCCGCCGTCACCGACACGGACCCCGACTCCGGCGACGAGTACTTCCTCTCCCTCACCGGCCACCTCGTCCCGCCCTCCCTGCACCGGGGCGAGATCGGCGGCCCGGACGAGCGGATCAAGCAGGTCCCCGCGCGCTTCGACGCGACCGGCCTCGACGCCCGGCAGTACTTCGCCACCTCCGCCGACGGCACCCGCGTCCCGTACACCGTCGTCGGCCGCCACGGGGCGCTCCCCGGCCCCACCCTGCTCACCGGCTACGGCGGCTTCGAGATCGCCCTGACCCCCTCGTACGACACCGTGCGCGGGCGCGCCTGGCTCGCCCGCGGCGGCACGTACGTGGTCGCCGGCATCCGCGGGGGCGGCGAGTACGGCCCGCGCTGGCACCGCAGCGCGCTCAAGGCCGACCGGCCCCGCGCCTACGAGGACTTCGAGGCCGTCGCCCGTGACCTCGTCGCGCGCGGCGTCACCAGCCCCGAGCGGCTCGGCATCACCGGCGGCAGCAACGGCGGCCTGCTCATGGGCGCGATGCTGGTCCGCAGCCCCGAACTGTTCGGCGCGATCGTCGGCCACGTCCCGCTGCTCGACATGCTGCGCTTCCACCGGCTCCTCGCCGGGGCCAGCTGGATCGCGGAGTACGGCGACCCCGACGACCCGGCCGACCGGCCGCACCTCGCGGAGCTCTCGCCCTACCACCGGCTCGAAGCCGGACGGCCCTACCCGCCGGTGCTGCTCACCACCTCGACCCGCGACGACCGGGTCCACCCGGGGCACGCCCGCAAGGCCGCCGCCCGGCTGCGCGAGCTCGGGCACCGGGTGCTGTTGCACGAGACGCTGGTCGGCGGCCACGCGGGCGCGACCGACCACGAGCAGACCGCCTACAACAGCGCCCTGGAGCACACCTTCCTGTGGCGGACGCTCGGCTCCTGAGAGTGGCGCGGGCCCGGAGCCGCGCACGGACCCGGACGGACGCCGTTCTGCAGGCCGCGTGGTTCCGCGCGGCGGCCCGGGAGGATCCGGGGGCGCGTGGGTCCGCGAGGCGCCCGGGGGAGGTACCGGGAGAGCGCCCAGGAGGTCTCCGGCGGCGTCAGCCCTCGCGGCGCGCCAGCAGACAGCACCGCCTGGTCTCCGCCTCGTGCGGGTACGGACCCCGCTCCAGCTCGGCCTCGATGCGGAAGCCGGCCCCGCGCAGCGCCTCGGCCACGTCGGCCGGCCGGAGGAAGTGGAAGTCGACGTCCACGTCGTGACCCCACCACTCGGTCAGGGTCCGCACCTCGGAGCCGATGTGGAAGGAGACCAGGAGCAGGCCGCCGGGCCGCAGCGTCCGGCGGATCTCGGCGAGGGCGGGGCCCAGCTCGCCGGGTGCGAGGTGGATCAGCGAGTAGAGCGCGACGGCCGCGTCGAACTCGCCGTCGCGGGCCGGCAGCCGCAGCAGGTCGCCCTCGCGGAACTCGACCCCGGGGTGCCGCTCGCGGCCGAGGGCGACCATGGCGGGGGACAGGTCCACGCCCACCACGCCGCCGGTACGGCCGTGCCCGGCGATCCAGGCGGCGACGTGACCGGGCCCGCAGCCCAGGTCGGCGATCACCGCGCCGTCGCCCGCCTGCTCGACGACCGCGCCCAGCAGCGCCCGGTCGAGCGGCTTGCCGTCGAGTTCGTCGCCGATCCGCGCGAGGTACTCGCCCGCCACGGTGTCGTAGCTGCGCCGCACCCGCTCGTGCCCCGGGCGCCCCGCCCCCGTCGCCCTGCCCGCATCCGTCATCGTCCGGCCCCCTCCGTCGTACGGTCCGCTGTGGGTCGCTACTGCATCGGGTGCTGCATGGGCTGCTGCTGCATCGGCTGCTGCACGGCCTGCGGGAGCTGCGGGAGCTGCTGCATGGGCTGCGGCTGCATCGGCTGCTGCATGGGTCCGCGCGCCGGGGCCATCCCGGCCGGCGGCATCTGGATCACCCGGCTGAGGTCGCGGAGCACCTCCTCGGCGGTCCGGCGCACGTCACCGGGCACGTCCCCCTGCTCGCGTATCAGCTCGGAGTAGATGGGGGCGGTGGTGTCCGCGTGATTCATCGGGTTCGCATCCTCGGTGTTCTGGGGCGTTCGGGCGTGCTGGGGTGTCGTACGGGGCGGTGCGCGTGTGGCCGGCCCGCCGGGGCCGGGGCTCCGACGGCGGTCACAGGACGGCGAGTCTACGGGGCCGCGTCCCCGCCCCGGGGTACGGGTTCACGCCTCGGGCGTGAACCCGGCCCTCTTGTACGTCCGCATGAGCAGCGCCGTCTCCGTGGACGTGACCCCGTCGACGCGGCCCAGGACCCGGGCCGCGAAGTCGTGGACGTCCCGGACGTCCCGGTGGCTGGAGTAGCCCAGCAGGTTCGTCGTGCCCGAGGTGACCACCAGGTGGCGGACGGCCGGTTCGCGGGCCAGCAGCCGGATCGCCGGGTCGAGCGCCCGGTAGGGCAGCCCGAGCCGGAACCGGGCCTCGACCGGGTACCCGAGCACGGCCGGATCCGCCCGCAGCCGCAGGTGCAGCACGTGCGAGTCCATCAGGCGGGCCAGCCGGCGCCGGGCCGTCGTCTCGCCCGCCCGCAGCTCCCGCGCGAGCCGCGTGGTCGACATCCGGGCGTCCCGGCGCAGCAGCTCCACCAGCCGCCGGTCCAGCTCGTCGAGGACCGGGGGCTCCGGCAGCGCCCGGCCCTCCATCGCGTGCCGCCGCACCTCGGTCGGCGCGTCGGCGTAGGGCGCCCAGTCGCTCGCCGTGAGCAGCAGCCGCAGCACCAGCGCCGAGTGGAGGTCCACCACGCCGTCCAGACGGCCCACGCCCGAGTCGAGCAGGGTGAGCAGCGCCCCGTGATCGGGGAGGTTCACCTCGGCGAAGACGTCCAGCGCCCCGGTGGCGACCTCCACGGACCGGACCTCGTCCAGCGCGGCGAGCGCGAGCGCGACCTCGTGCACCCGGCCCGGGGCGCACCGCACGGCCAGCTCGGCCGTGACGCCCTCGTGGAGGTACTCGGGGACCAGGGCCGCGACGAAGGCGACCCGCCCGCTCGCCGTCATGCGCTCCAGACGGCGCGCCACCGTCCGCTCGTGCACCCCCACGGCCGCCGCGACGTCCGCGAACGCGGCCCTCGGGGAGCGGTGCAGGACCCGCAGGACGGCGTGGTCCAGCCCGTCCAGGACCAGCGGGGGTCCCGCCGCCGTTCTGTCCGCCATCACGGTTCCCTCATCGCTTCCTCGTCGTCGGCGGGTGCGCGCCGCGCGCTTCCGGCGGAGCTCCGACCGTCCGCCCGAACCCGTACCGGGAAGGGCCTCCGTGCCCGATTCCGCCACCGGACCCCGCCCCGCTGCCGCAATCGTCCGTGTTGACCTTCAAGTCTTGCCGGAAGTGGGGCCCGCTCGCCACATTGTGGTGCGCGTTCCTCCGCGCTTTCCGCAGTCTCCAGAGTGGCCCCTTCCGCTTCCCCCCTGCCGATCCCCGCGGCTCTCCCGGACAGGTTGTACGTATGACCCTCTCCTCAGGCAGCACCCGCACCACCCCCGTCCACAGACGCCCCGGCCCCCGCCCGACGCCCACCGGGGTGGTCATCGCCTCGGTCGCCCTCGTCGAGCTCTCCAGCGGCGTCACCCAGGGGTTCCTCTCGCCGCTCCTCAAGGGACTGACCGAGACGCTCGGGGTCACCGCCGCCGACCTCAACTGGATCAGCATCGCCAACCTCCTGGCCAGCGTCGCCTTCACCCCCGTGCTCTCCCGCATGGGCGACCTCCACGGCCACCGCCGCATGCTGCGCTGGAACCTCGTCCTGGTGATCCTCGGCTCGGTCCTCGTCGGACTCAGCCGCTCCTTCCCGGTCCTGCTCGCCGGGCAGATCCTGCAGGGCGCCATCGCCGGGTTCTTCCCGCTCCTCGTCGGCATCCTGCGCAACCGCGCCGGAGCCGGCGGCGACGCCGAGAGCCGCCGGGGCATCAGCTACATGGTCGCCGCGCTCGTCGGCGGACTCACCCTCGGCCTCCTCGCCAGCGGCTTCGTCGCCGCCTCGGTCGACAGCCCCACCGCCGCCCTCTGGGTCCCCGCCGTCGGCGCCACCCTCGCCCTCGTCGCCACCTGGCCCTTCCTGCCCGAGTCCGCCGACCGGCCCGGCGGCTCCGTCGACTGGGCGGGCGGACTGCTGCTCTGCGCCGGGCTCGTCGCCCTGATGCTCGCGCTCGGCCTCGGCGGCACCCCCGGCTGGGAGTGGACCTCCGCACGCACCCTCGGCACCCTCGTGGCGGGCGTGCTCGTCACCGCCCTGTGGGTCCTGGTCGAACTGCGCACGGACGAGCCGATGATCGACGTGCGGATGTTCCGGCACCGCAACGTGGTCGTCGTCTCCGTCACCACCCTCACCTTCAGCTTCTGCATGCTCGGCCTGCAGATCGCCCACCCCGTCTTCCTCGGCACCTCCCGCGCCGAGACCGGCTACGGCTTCGGCCTCGGGCCGGTCGCCATCGGCCTCGCGATGCTCCCCAACCTGCTCTCCCTCGCCGCCGGAGCGCTCGCCGCCCCCGCCGTCGCCGCCCGCCTCTCCGACCGCCGCACCCTCGTCGGGGGCTCGCTCCTGATGGCCGCCGGCTACGGGCTCGACCTCCTCGCGCACGGCACCGCCGCGCCCTTCCTGCTCGGCACCGCCCTGGCCGGCTTCGGCACCGGGCTGCTCCAGCACTCCACCCGCACCCTCGCCGTCGAGTCCGTCCCGCACGAGCGCACCTCCGTCGGCTCCGGCATCAACGAGCTCCTCATCAACGTCGGCGGCTCGCTCGGCGCCGCCGCCGTCCTGACCGTCTTCGCCGCCCGCACCCCCGCCGGGCACACCCTGCCCGAACTCGGCGCCTACACCACCTCCTGGACCGTGTGCGCGGGCGTCTCCCTCGCGGGCGCCGCCGCCGCGCTCCTGCTCCGTGACCCCGCCCCCCGCCCCGCCGCCAAGGACCTCCGATGAGCACCGCCACCCCCGCCCCGACGACCGAACGGCTCCGCGAGCACGCCCGCCGCACCCTGGCCGGCCGCCAGGACGCCGTCCTCGGCCTCAGCCACGCGCTGCACGCCGACCCCGAACTCGCCTACGAGGAACACCGCGCGGCCCGCCGCATCGCCGACCTCGCCGAGGGCGCCGGCTTCGACGTGACCCGCGAGGCGTACGGGCTGCCCACCGCCTTCCGCGCCACCGCCGGCAGCGGCGACCTGGTCATCGGCATCTGCGCCGAGTACGACGCCCTCCCCGGCATCGGCCACGCCTGCGGCCACAACGTCAACGGGGCGGCCGCCGTCTCCGCGGCCCTCGCCCTCGCCCCGCTCGCCGACGAGCTCGGCATCACCGTCGCCCTGCTCGGCACCCCCGCCGAGGAGGCCGGCGGCGGCAAGGTCGACCTGCTGAACGCGGGAGCCTTCGACGACGTCGCCGCCGCGATGATGGTGCACGCCGCGCCGCAGGACGCCGTCGGCATGAGCTCGCTCGCCATCAGCAGCCTCGACGTCTCCTACACCGGCGTCACCGCGCACGCCGCCGCCATGCCGCACCGCGGCGTGAACGCCGCCGACGCCCTGATGATCGCCCAGGTCGCCATCGCGGCCCACCGCCAGCAGATGATCCCCGGCGCCGTCGTCTCGGGCGTCGTCACCTCCGCGGGCGAGGCCGCCAACGTCATCCCCGGCCGGGCCACCGCCTCCTACGACTGCCGTGCCGGCAGCAGCGAGGAACTCGCCGGGCTCAAGGCCAGGATCCGGGCCTGCTTCGAGGCCGGCGCGCTCGCCACCGGTGCCGAACTCGCCCTGGAGACCGTCGGCCACGACTACGCCGACCTGCGCCAGGACCTGGCCATGGGCGAGGCCTACCGCGCCGCGGCCCAGGCCCTCGGCCGCACCGTCCCGGCCTCCGACCCGGGCCTGCGCGGCGGCTCCACCGACATGGGCAACGTGTCCCACCTCGTACCGACCATCCACCCGATGATCGGCTACGACTGCGGCGACGCGATCATGCACAACCCGGAGTTCACCCGCTACGGCACCACCCCAGCGGCCGACCGCGCCGTCCTCGACGGCGGCCTCGCCATGGCCTGGACGGCGATCACGCTCGCGACCGACGCGGCCCAGCGCCGCCGGCTGCTCGCGGACGTGGCCGGCAGGCGCCGCTAAAACGGCTCGTCAGGGCCGTTGCCGACGGACGAGAATGGGCCTCCTTGAAACCGGGAGGGAACCCATGAGCCAGGCGTACCTGACTCTCGACGCGCTGCTGCCCGCGCAGGAGCTGGCGGCAGCCGTCGAAGCCGGGCATGTGACCCGCAAGTCGCACCCCGAGCTGCCGCTGTCGATCTACACGTACACGCGGGTCTGTCAGTACGAAGGCGTCTGGAACGAGGTCACCGTCCGCTGCCGGGGCCTCGTCGCCGACGACACCACCGGCCGGATCGTCGCCCTCCCCCTGCCCAAGTTCTTCAACGTCTCCGAACACGAGAGCGGCCGCCCCTACGCGCCCGCGCTGCCCGACGAGCCGTTCGAGGTGTACGAGAAGGTCGACGGCAGCCTCGGCGTCGTCTTCCACTACGAGGGCCGCTGGCGGGTCGCCTCCAAGGGCTCCTTCATCAGCACCCAGGCCACCTGGGCGCAGCGCCGCCTCGACGCCGCCGACACCACGGCGCTGGTGCCGGGCGTCACGTACCTCGCCGAGATCCTCTACCCGCAGAACCGCATCGTCGTCGACTACGGCGACCGCCGGGACCTCGTCCTGCTCGCCGCGTTCGGACCGGACGGCACCGAGCTCGCCCTCGCCGAGGCCGCGGCCGCGTGGAGCGGCGTCGGGTCCGTCGTCACGGTCCACCCGCCCATGCCGCTCGACGCCCTCGTCAAGCTGACGGAGTCGAGCACGCTGCCCGACGGCGCGCCCGCGACCGGCACCGACGCCGAGGGCTTCGTGCTGCGCTTCGCCTCCGGCATCCGCGCCAAGGCGAAGATCGCCGAGTACGTCCGCCTCCACAAGGTCCTCACCGGCGTCACCGAGCGCGACATCTGGCGCGGCCACGGCATCCAGCGCTTCGCCGGCACCTCCGCCAAGCGCCTCGCCCAGGGCCTCGGCCTGTCCATGGCCGAGCTCGGCGGCGTCCGCAGCGACGGCGGACGTCCGCTGGACGCCCTGCTGGAGCAGGTGCCCGACGAGTTCGACGCCTGGGTGCGGTCCGTGATCCGGCGCCTGGAGGACGCCTACACCGCGCGCGAGCGCGCCATCGACCAGGCGTACGCTGAGCTGGCCCCGCTCTCCGGGGACCGGGGCGCGTTCGCCCGGGCGGTCAAGGAGCTGCCCGACCCGAGCCTGCGCTCCGCCATGTTCCTGCGTCTCGACGGGCGTCCCACCGAGCTGTTCACCTGGCGGTCGCTGCGTCCCGAGAACGCCGACCCGTTCACCACCGACGAGGAGAACTGACCGTGCCCGTGGTCCACGTCATGACCGGACTGCCCGCCTCCGGCAAGACCACCGCCGCCCGCGCCCTGCAGGAGCGGTCCGAGGGCCGGATGCGCCGCGTCAACCTCGACGACCTGCGCACCATGCTCGACGTGCCGGGCGGCGACCGCCGCTCGCACGCCCACGAACAGACCGTCCTCGGCATCCAGGACATGGCCGTCCGCGCCGCCGTCGACGACGGCTTCGACGTGGTCGTCGACAACACCCACCTCACCCCGCACATCCCCAAGCGCCTCAAGGCCGCCGTCGCGGGCCGCGAAGCCACCTTCGTCGTGCACGACTTCACCGACGTGCCCGTCGACGAGTGCGTCCGCCGCGACGCCGCCCGCGAGCGGCCCGTCGGCGAGGAGATCATCCGCATCCTGGCCGACAAGCACACCAAGGCCAGGCGCGGCGGCTGGCGGCTCACCGACGACTGGCTCAACGACCGGCCCGCCGTCACCCCGTACGTCCCCGACCCCGCCCTGCCCTCGGCCGTCCTGTGCGACATCGACGGCACCCTGGCGCTGCGCGGCGACCGCGGACCGTACGACTTCAGCCGCTGTGACCTCGACCTGCTCAACGTCTCGGTCCGCGAGGCCCTGCGCGCCTTCCAGAGCTCCCACCAGGACCGGATCGTGCTGCTCTCCGGCCGCAGCGAGGACCACCGGGCGATGACGGAGGCCTGGCTGGAGCGCCACGAGGTGCCCTACGACGAGCTGTGGATGCGCGCCTCCGACGACGGCCGCTCCGACGACCTCGTCAAGGCCGAGCTCTTCGACGCGCACGTACGCCACCGCTACGCGGTCCGCGTCTCGCTGGACGACCGGGACCGGGTCGTCGCCGTCTGGCGCCGGATGGGCCTGCCCACCTGGCAGGTCAACTACGGCAACTTCTGACCCGCGCCCTCCGTGCGGCCGCCTCGGTCACGCTCCCGGTCCCGGTCTCGCGGCCCGGGCCGGATGCGACCCGGGCCGGATGCCGCACCGGCCCCCGCCGTCCTAGGGTGGCGGGGGCCCACCACGGCTCATGACCGTCCGACCGAGGAGATGTAACCGCGCATGATCCGCCGCACCGACGAGGTCGAAGACCTCATGCACCGCTTCCCGCACGTCCCCAGGGAGGCGGTGATCAAGGAGGACCTGCTGCGCGGCGGCATCGCCTTCGACGAGTCGGCCCTCACGGACAGCGCCAACGAGGCGTCCGGTGAGGTCAAGCCCAAGTCGTACTTCATCTTCTCCTTCGACCACCGCACCCTCCCGGAGCTCGGCGAGGCCGCCCTGCGCCGGCCGCCGGAGGAGATCGTCCTCACCGGCGGCCCGTACGAGCTGCGCCGCACCGTCGTGTCCGTCCGCGTCAACCCGTCCTCGCCGTACCGCGTCGCCGCGGGCGAGGACGGGATGCTCGGGCTCTACCTGGACGGGCGCCGGATCGCCGACGTCGGCCTGCCGCCCATGCCGGAGTACTACCGGCACACCCTCTCCAGCGGGAAGTCCGTGATGGAGGTGGCCCCCACGATCCAGTGGGGCTACCTGATCTACCTCACCGTCTTCCGCGTCTGCCAGTACTTCGGCGCCAAGGAGGAGTGCCAGTACTGCGACATCAACCACAACTGGCGCCAGCACAAGGCCGCCGGACGCCCCTACACCGGCGTCAAGGACGTGGAGGAGGTGCTGGAGGCGCTGGCCATCATCGACAAGTACGACACGACCGGCGCCTCCACCGCCTACACCCTGACCGGCGGCGCGGTCACCTCGCGGGTCGGTGGCAAGGACGAGGCGGACTTCTACGGCCAGTACGCGCAGGCCATCGAGGAGCGCTTCCCCGGCCGCTGGATCGGCAAGGTCGTCGCCCAGGCCCTGCCCAAGGCCGACGTCCAGCGCTTCAAGGACTACGGCATCCAGATCTACCACCCCAACTACGAGGTGTGGGACAAGCGCCTGTTCGAGCTGTACTGCCCCGGCAAGGAGCGCTACGTCGGCCGCGACGAGTGGCACCGCCGCATCCTGGACTCCGCGGAGGTCTTCGGGCCGCGCAACGTCATCCCCAACTTCGTGGCGGGCGTCGAGATGGCCGAGCCCTTCGGCTTCACCACCGTCGACGAGGCCATCGCCTCCACCACGGAGGGCCTGGAGTACTTCATGTCGCGCGGCATCACGCCCCGCTTCACCACCTGGTGCCCCGAGCCCACCACCCCGCTCGGCAAGGCCAATCCGGAGGGCGCCCCGCTGGAGTACCACATCCGGCTCCTGGAGGCCTACCGCGCGACCATGGAGGCCAACGGCCTCAGCTCGCCGCCCGGTTACGGCCCCGCGGGCCCCGGCCGCGCGGTCTTCTCGGTGAGCTCCTTCATGGACAGCCTCCCCGCCGAGGACTGAGCGCCACCGGAGCACGACGCCCGGACCCGGCCGCCGAGAGCGGCCGGTCCGGGTGTCCCCCGGCGCCTTGTGAAATTTCTTGCAGGATCTTGCAGGGCTTCCCCGGGCGCTGTTTGACTGCGCGCATGAGCAGCGACAGCCCCAGTGATGCCGAGACCGACATCGACGTCCTCGTCCTCGGCGGTGCCGGCGTCGACACCATCGTGTACGTCCCCGAACTGCCCCTGCCCTTCGCCGACAGCCACATGATCCGGCCCGGGATCGAGACCCGCGCCGGACAGACCGGCGACTTCGTCGCCCTCGGGCTGCACCGGCTGGGGTTGCGGACCCACCACCTCGACCTGGTCGGCGCCGACCCCGAGGGCGAGCTCGTCCGCCGCTTCCACCGGGACCAGGGCATCCCGCTCACCGAGGTGCCCCACCCCGCGGGGACCAAGCGGGCCGTCAACCTCGTCGGGCCCGACGGCCGCCGGCTCTCCCTGTACGACGCCACCCGGGGGCACGACGACGACCGGCTGCCCCCGGAGACCGTGAAGGCGCTCGCCGCCCGCAGCGGGCACGCCCACGTCTCGATCACCCAGCCCTGCGCCCACGCCCTGCCCGCGCTGCGCGACGCCGGGGTGACGCTCTCGACCGACCTGCACGACTGGGACGGCAGCTCCCCCTACCACGAGCCCTTCGCCCACGGGGCCGACGTGGTCTTCCTCTCCGCCGTCGCCCTGGACGACCCCGAACGCACCATGCGCGGCATCGCCGCCCACGGCCGCGCGTCCGTCGTCGTCGCCACCGCGGGTGCCGACGGCGCCTACCTCCTGGACGGCGCCGGGAGCCAGCTCGTCCATGTGCCCGCCGTCACCCCGCCCGCCCCCGTCGTCGACAGCAACGGCGCCGGCGACGCCTTCGCGGCGGGCTTCCTGGCCGCCTGGCTCTCGGGGGCGCCCGTGCGGGAGTGCGCGCTGCACGGCTCCGTGGCCGGGGCGTACGCCTGCACCGTGCCCGCGACCCGTACCGACGCCATCGGGCGGGACGCGCTCCGGGCGGAGGTGGCACGGCTGAGCGCCGCGGCCGGTGGTCACTGAGCCGTCGGGGGACATGTCAGGATCGGAGGATGACAGAGAAGATCATCGCGGCGTGTGACGGCGCCTCCAAGGGCAATCCCGGACCCGCCGCCTGGGCCTGGGTCATCGGTGCGGGGGACGGCGAGATCGCGCACTGGGAGGCCGGACCGCTCGGCACGGCGACCAACAACGTGGCCGAACTCACCGCCCTGCTCAGGCTCTTGGAGCACATGGACCCCGCCGTGCCCGCCGAGGTGCGGATGGACTCGCAGTACGCGATGAAGGCCGTCACCACCTGGCTGCCGGGCTGGCGCCGCAAGGGCTGGAAGACCTCGGCCGGCACCCCGGTCGCCAACAAGGACCTCGTGGTGCGCATCGACGAGCTGCTCGCCGACCGGCGCGTCGAGTTCGTGTACACCCCCGCCCACCAGGTCGACGGCGACCCCCTGAACGACGCCGCCGACCGCGCCGCCAGCCACACCGCCCGCACCCAGGAACCGGCCGGCTCCGCCGCCGGCTCGCCGCTTCCGCCGCCGGAGCCCGGTTCCAGCCGCCCGGCGGCCGCCAAGCGTGTCCCGAAGGCGGCCGGAGCGACGTCCCGAGGACCCCGGAAGGCGGGCTCCTCGGGCGCTCCCACGCTCAAGGCCCGGTTCCCCGGACGGTGCCGCTGCGGCAAGCCCTACGGCAAGGGGGAGACGATCACCAAGAACTCCGACGGCTGGGGGCATCCGACCTGCACGGACGCCGCTTCCTAGGGCCCCTCGGGAGGGGCCTTGGACCATGTGAGGGATCGGGGTGAACCGGACATTCACCCAGCCGTGCGCTCGGGTTCGTGTGGGGTTCTGTTCAGGAGGCGCTGGGGGCTGCATACTGTCCTCCTCGCACCGGTGACGAACCGTTTCATTGCCCGTTTTGCCCATCCGGCGAAGTGGTCGGCATCCGGCGCGAACCTCACCCCGTCATTCCCGCCGTGATCCGGCGTGGGATGTCCCCTGCCCGTGAAAGACCCGAGGTTCCGTGCCAGTACCTGTAGTCCTTGCCGGGCGCACCGTGCGCCTGGAGCCGCTGGCCATGCGCCACGCCGAGGGCATCGCCTGGGCGGGCGCACTGGATCGTGCGGCCTATGCCTACACCGCCGTGCCCCACGGCCTTGACGCCTCCTGCGACTACATCGCCCGCGCGCTCGCCGATCAGGCGGCGGGCCGGGCGTTGCCCTTCGCCCTGGTCAATCCCCGCAACGGCCGGGTCCTGGGATCCACCCGATTCCTGGAACTCGACTACTGGCGCGGACCCCTCGTGTGGCCGCCGACCACCGGCACGCCCCACGGCGACCCGCTGACGGCCGTGCCCGACGCGGTGGAGATCGGCAACACCTGGATCTCCACCGAGGCCCGCG